>JAZQVK010000159.1:0-4482 GCA_045631765.1 Eubacteriales bacterium | reverse complement strand
CCTTTGGGGCTGTATCTCATCACGCGCCAGCGTGTATTTCCCTGCGGCTTGATGATATACAACACTTCGTGTTGATGATATACCGCAACAAGTTGCGGATGATATACACGCCTTCGGCGTGATTTGGTGCGAAACAGTTGAAATGTTCACAAAAATGTGGTACAATGAATATAGAAAACAAAAACAAGGAGGTAAATCTTATGACCCCAAAAGAACAATGCGAAGTATTGCTTGATAAATTACTCCCATTTGCAGAAGATCAAATGAGAAAGCACCGCGAATTCTACCCGTTTGCCGCTGTTATTCTTATGGATGATTCCATAGAATTGACCGGAACTTATGACGGTAACGAACATCCCGAATCGAAAGATGTTCTTGCGGATTTGATTCAGATCCACAAGCAACTTGCTGTTGAAGAAAAAATCAAAGCCAGCGGCATCGTTTGGAATGCAGGTATAGCTTCTGCGGATGGCAAGCCTACCGATGCTATTATTGTAAGTTTGGAGCACAAAGACGATTATTCTGTTATTGTAGGTGAACCTTATAAGATTGGTTTGTTCAAAAAAGTGACCTTTAGCAATTTGTTTGCCATGGAAGGAAAACACGATATTTTTTGATTTTACATAGATTCGTTTGCAAACATGGAGTTGCGCCCCAGAAAACAGCGGTCGAATACAGCTCCCATCATCACCAAGAGATAAGCCTATCCTCACGGCAAAAATCATGGGCTGTTTTTGTGCAATAGTCTTGTACAGATCTATTTTTTAATAGTATCACAAACACGAAAGGTCGCCAAATGGCGACCTTTTTGTTTTATTGAATATGCTTACCGGCAAAAACGCAGCGTAGCGATCTCAAAGGCCTTGAGGGGGATAGAGATCTCTTTTTCAAGGCGAAGCGCTTCTGCGCGGCGCTCGGGCATGTCGGTCAGCTGGATAGCCGTTACCCATTCGGGAACAGACAGGGTGACGCGGCCGTCGCTACCCGCATGCTCGGTGATGCGAACGATGATGCCGTTTCCATCCTCAGCGGGCTTGACATGGGTAATGCTTGCCGTGCCGCTTTGTACAAGGGGCATGCTTACGCTGGCAAGCGACTCTTGCACGGGCAGGGGCTGTCTTGCAAAATGCTCGGCATCGCTTACCACGATTGAGTGCGCGAGGTCGCCCCCGTATGCCGCGATCTCAAAGGCGAAGCTGTGGTGTCCCTCATCACGGAGCGCATCGTATTCCAGCGTCTCAACGTAAGAGGGTGGCTCGTGTAAGCAGACCGGGAACACGGGGCTGCGGAGCACCGAAATATACAGCCGCTTCCCGTCTCCCTCGGGAAGGATGCGATAGGCGGGGGTGCCCCTGTTGAATACGGCAATGCTCTTGGCATCGCTCTCCACGCCCCCAAAGCGGAAGGCGGGCCAATCGCCGTTTGCGCCGTTCCATTTGTACATCGGCTCGTAGGGCTTGCGATCGAGCATACCGCCGGGGATGCCGTAAATATCGCGCCCGTTGGCGATGCTGATGGGCATGCTCAGCATCAGCCGCCTGCTACAGGAGGCCCAATCGACATCGGCATTCAGCAGCAGCTTATCATATCCGTTAACCAGTGTCAGCGACCAGTTGATCTGATTGTCGCAAATGACACAGACCATCGACATATTGATATCGGTTGTGAAGAAGAGCTTTACGTAATTTTCCCCCTTTTCGGTGCGGACGAAGCGCGTACACTCGCTCAGCGGCTCGGTCATATACGGCGGCTCAAGCGTGGCCCAGGCAGAGCCGTTATCGCTTTGCAGAATCCACTCACAGGGGCGGGCACCGTTCACGGTCTCGGAAATAACGCCATATCGCTTATCTGTGATCTTGCGGATGCCCTTTTCGTCAGCCTCTACGACAAAATACTCGTTTTCGATCGCAAAGGTCTCGCCGCCTGCATAGTTATCCTTCTTCTGGTCTGCCCCTGTCAGAATCATTTCGCCAAGAGCCTCTGCCTTTTGGGGCTTTTTTCCCGTGATGACAGGCGCTTTCTCAAACGTGACCTCTTCAAAGGCGTAGGGCTTCAGATCCCGAACGATGGCCATTCTACCGTCGCCGTGATCGTATACGCCGCTATACGGTGTTGAGGTGGGGTTAAAGAGAAGAATGCTTTCGGTCGCATCCCGCTTCAGATACCGGTCACCGGCTACGGCGTCAACGCTATCAAAGAGCTCCATGATCTCCTCATACGCAGCATCCACCACCGTACCGGCCGAGGAATCGTGGAAGGCGCACAAAAGAAAACGTTTCCACGCATCACTATAGGAGCGCGAGGTGTCACCGCGGATCAGGCGCATTGCCTCCAGCGTCTCGCCTGCCAGCAGCTTGTTTTCGCATTCGCACAGCCGCTGCTTGATTTTAATATGCGTGATATAGCCGCCCGTGGTATTGGGGTTGAAATCCGGCTGGTCATAGACGCAGAGGCCGGAAAAATCACCCGATTCTACCTGCTCGATCTCCTTTTTGTAAAGCTCTAACAGATAATCCCAGTGACCTATGGTAAGATCAATACCGGTCTCGCGGGCGATGGCTTCAACCTGCGCGATGGTCTCCTCTGCTGGCATCAGCTCTTCTCCGCCAACACGCATAATGCCGCTTTCATCAAAATGTGGATTGACAAATACGGGAGCGCGCATGGCCTCTGTCTTTGGGGCATCTATTCCCTTGCCGCCGCAGGTCGGGCACGTTTTGCCGTTTACGGTACCAAAGCCGTTGCAGCCGGGGCAGGCCGCGTATTTGTAATAGCCGCCTCCGCCACCGAGCAGGGGGTGCTTTTTGATGCAGATCGCGCTTTTATCAAGCCCCACCCAAACCTCTTCATTCGCATAGGGATTGTAATAGATCCCGATCAGATACCTCGCGCCGAAGGACTTTAATATCTGCGGCAGCTGCGCGCTGTTGCCAAAGGCATCTGCGCGGTTGGCAATAGACGGCGTAGCCCCCACGTATTCGGCAAAAAAGGCATCCGAGAGCAGATAATTACGGATGATGGCCTCGGGGCTTGTCATGTTACTGTCAGAGATCACGTACCCCGTATTGGTTGTCTTGAGCACCCCACGGGCATACAGATCCTTTATCAGCGCCTTTTTTTCGGGAAAGGCCTCTACGTAGGTCTCAACGGCACAGGGGGACTCGATTTGAAACTTATAGGTGGGGTAAAGCCCTGCCAGGCGGATGTTTTCATCAATATAATACCGCTCGATCTTTTCATAGCTGACCATGTTTTTGCCCTTGCGCACCACGTCGCGCTTAAAGCATCGGCGCCAGATCTGATCAAAGTGGTTCTCGATGACGGCAACGATTTTTCTTTTCATAGCGACCTCCTTGCTTATTTGCTTCTATTTTACATCCTACACAGGTGACCGTCAATGTACATAATTGGCTTAAAATAGTAAAATATTAACATTTTTGTTGACATTGAGAGCCTTTAATGGTAAAATATTGAACGAACAGACCGTGGAAGGAGACATACGGCATGTACAGGGAAAACGTCAGAAAAACAATGTGGATGCTTGACCATACACCGATGCCCGCGCACTACGGGGGAACGGTGATCTCGCCCCTCCATTACGGTGACACCGTAGAGATCGTTCTTACCCGGGGCATCGAGGGCGAGTTTATGACCAACGGAAAAAAATACGCACTGCAAGATAAGAACGTGTTTTTTCTGCCGCCAAGGCAGCTGCATTCCTTCATTTTCCTCAGCGGCGGCGCCAACGAACGAGATATGATAGCGGCGTTTCACATTAGCATAGAGGCGCTTTCGCCCTATCTTGATCTCAAAAAGCTGCTGCTTGCCGATAACCGCACCTTGCAATCTATACCGACGGTGTGCGGGGATTTTGATACGGTTTACGGCATCATTCTTGCCATGCTGGATGAGGGACAGCCGTTTTCAACGCGCATCTGCCATCTTTTGCGGCTTTTTGAATGTCTTCGCGGCCAAAGCAATAGCAACGCGGCCGTGGCAAACGACTGTTTTCAGGCAAGCAGGATCGTTGACTGGATCGAGAGCAATTATGCCGGCAAGCCGACCGTTGAGGCGGCTGCGGAGCATTTCGGCTACAGCAAGCATTATTTTTGCAAATGGATCAAGGAAAACACCGGCAGCACCTTTCACGAAATTCTGGATGCGGTTCGCATCAATCACGCCTGTCTCGACCTGATTGATGGCGTTTCTATATCAGAAACCGCCGAGCGTTGTGGATATTCGGACCCATCTTATTTCATTAAAGTGTTCAAAAAGCTGCTGAACGTGACGCCGAAGGTCTATGCGGCAGAGCGCGGTGAATAACAGCAGCGCAAGCAGCACTGCCGGATCGTGTAAGGAGAGCCCCGCGAGGCATCCTTTTCTTGACAGCCCTTTTCCCCTGTGCTATAATACGCTTAATAAAGTAAAGAGAGGTGCTTTATGGATTTCAAGACCATACCGCTTGCCGCGCAGCCGGCCTAT
>JAZQVK010000158.1:0-7333 GCA_045631765.1 Eubacteriales bacterium | reverse complement strand
ATTGAAAAACGAATTTTTGCAGATGAAGGACGTAGAGATCAAAACGATCTGCGATCTCAACGTGGAAAAAATACAGCGCGCGTGCGACGAGTTTGAAAAGAGCGGCGCACCTACACCCGCCACCACCACCGATTATCGCACCATTCTGTGTGACCCGGAAATTGATGCTGTGGTCATTATGATCGGCTGGAGCGGCCGGCCGCAGATCGCCATGGAATCTATGCGGGCGGGGAAGTATACCGCTATTGAGGTGGGCGAGGCCGACACGCTGGAGGAATGCTATGAGCTGATCCGCACCTATGAGGAGACCGGCACCCCGCTGATGATGCTGGAAAACTGCTGCTATGGGCGGCGTGAGATGATGGCGCTGCGCATGGCAAAGGAGGGGCTGCTTGGCGAACTGGTGCATTGCACGGGCGGCTACTTGCACTATTTGAACGAATGTGAGCTGCTTTCCGAGGTGGAGGGGGATACGGTACCCCACTATCGTCTGGCGCATTATGAGGAAAAGAACCGTGAAAACTACCCCACGCACGAGCTGGGGCCGATTGCCAAGGTGCTGGGCATCAACCGTGGTAACCGCATGGTCAGTCTGACGGCGGTTGCCTCCAAGGCGCGCGGTATCGCTGCCTACGCGGCCGAGCGGTTTGGAAAGGATTCCTCCTTTGCCACCCGTACCTACCGCCAGGGAGACGTTGTGAATACCGTGATCACCTGCGCGAATGGGGAAACGATAGCGCTTACGCTGGATACCACCCTGCCACGCGCCTATTACAGCCGCGATTTTTCCGTGCGTGGTACGCGCGGCATGGTAGACGAGCGCAGACAGGTGGTCTTTGTAGAGGGCATGAAGGAAGAGATCGCAAACAACGAGCAGGAGATGTATGAAAAGTACGACCACCCGCTGCACGAGGAATACGTGCGCCTTGGCGAGCGCGGCGGTCACGGCGGCATGGACTGGCTGGTTTGCCGCGCGTTTGTTGAGAGCGTGAAGCGTGGCGAGAATACCCCCATCGACGCCTACGATACCGTGGCTCTGATGGCGATCGGCCCGCTTTCCGAGCGCTCGATCGCAGCGGGCGGTGCCCCGGTCGAGATACCGGATTTCACCGGCGGCAAATGGCAGAGCCGCGAGCCGGTTGTGCTTGGCAAATATTGCTTAGATGCCATCGTTTCCGACCCGGATACCCTTATTTTTCCGGAATAAATGCATAAAAAGAAGGCACACGGTCGTGTGCCTTCTTTTTATGTGCTTTTTAATCAGCAGCCTTAACGGCGGTGATGTGCGGGTTCAGCGACGTATTGTACCAGTACAGGAAGCCCTCCAGGTCGATCTTATCACCGATCTCGAGTGCCTTAACAGCCTTGTAAACGTCGGTATCGGCACCGCAGAGGTAGCTCTCTACAACAAAGTTGTAGGTCTGGCCGTTCAGCGAAACGTTGAAATACAGGTCGCTCCCCTCAGAGCCGGAGCCATCCCATTTGTACAGGAAGGCAACGTCATTGCCGTCCTTATCCTTCGAGGCCTCTACCGTCATACCCTTGAAGGAAACGAAGCGGTTCATGTAGTTGATCAGATCGTCGGTTCCCAGCTTGTTTGTCACATCGGTAGCCGGGGCAACATAATTGCCGGGCAGGAACTCATAGGTAGCCTCGATGATCTCGATCTCGCCGTCCCAAATGGACTTGTAGCCGGTGATCTTCAGCTTAGAGCCCTTGGTCATCTTATCGTAATCAGCCTTCGAGCAGGGCATGTCGTAGAGCAGGTAAGCACCATCGCCATCCTGCATGTAGAAGGTAGCCTTGCTAATGCCCTTGTCATCCGTCCAGTGCCCCTGCTTGGCCTGCACGTATGCCTCGATCACAACCTTGCTGTCAAATTCAGCAGCAGCGTACTCGGCATAGGTCATAACGCCCTCAGACTTCTTCGAGGGGTCTTCGGTGGTGGCGGGGCCACAGGCAACGCAGCTAAGCGCCATGATAGCAGCCAGCGCCAGAAGTAAAAGCTTTTTCATTTTTTCTCTCCTTTTGTTTTTATATTCTCAAAAAAGAATAATATACCAATAATTATACACAAAAAAGCCGATAAGTCAATATATTGCGGTCATTTTTTTCGTTTTTTCAGCATTTCAAGTGCAAAACAGCCACCGATGACCACCCAGGCACCGCCAAGGGTAGCAAGCAGCGCGATCGACATGGGCGGCAGCTCGCCCAGCTCGGCTTGTCCGGCCGATGTGGCGCCGCCTTGGTCAAGGCGGTAAAGCGCCCTTATATCGTGAAACAGCGTTTCGTAATAGGCATCGTCTACCGTTTCGTGCCGGCGCATAGATTTCGTTACGTTTTCGATCAGCTGCCCGGCGGCACCGCGCAGCGAGGCAGAGCCGTTAAAGACGGGGGTCACAAAGGTATTTTCGGTGTTTTCAAGCAGTAGCTTGGCGGCCTGTAGCTTCACGTCGTAATACAGTCGGTTGTCCTCGCCCTCGCGGGAAAGATAGTCACGATAGACCTCGCTTTCCTGCGCCTTGCTCGTGACCGGCACGTAGCCCTCGGTCTGAGAATAGGCGATCTGCACCTCGTTTGTCAAAAGGTACTGGGCAAACAGCCAAGAGGCCAGCACCTCTTGCGAGTCGCGCTTGTTAAAGATGCAGACTGACGGCCCCTGCGAGATCATGCTCGGGCTCTCGGGCTCCATTTGCGGGATCATCATGACCTCGGTTTCAAATTCTACCAGCTTGCTTGGGTCAATGTCGAGCAGCGGTGCCTTTGTGCCCATCCAGGTCGCGCCGGCGGTCGAGTCGATGGCAAAGATGCATTGCCCGGCATTGAGAAAGTTGGCCGGGTAGCCGGTGATGCTGAAGGTAGAGAAGGCACGGGTGCCGGCATGCTCGGCAATGGTGGCAAGCAGCCCCTTCGTCGTATCGTGAAAGAGAAGAATATCCCCTTCGGCGGTCGAGTAGTCAGCCCCACTTTGCTTTAGCATGCTGATCATCATATTGTCGGTGGATTTGTAGATAAAGGGGATCATGGTCTTTTGACCGTTGACCAGGTAGTTGCCATCGGCATCCTGCGCAAGGGCTGCCTCCGAGACCTCAAAGACGAAATCCCAGGTCAGCACCTCGGGCAGCTCGTAGCCCAGCTTTTCTACGTAGGTCTTGTTGACGTAGCAGGCCTCTGTCGAGCGCATGTAGGGCATGGCGTAGTGCTGGCCGCCGATCACACACTCGGAAAGAAATTTGGGAATGATCTCCTCCACCGTGGGGCCGTCAAAGCGCAGCTCACTGCCGCCCAGGCCGTATTTCTCATCAGCAAACAGACCGTCAAGCGGTACCACAGTGTTGATGCCGGTCATATAGGTGGCAATATGGTCGGGGTAGGTGATGCACACGTTTGGCGTGTCACCGGTGGCAATTTTGGTGATCACGTCGTTATAGATCTTGCCGTAGTCGGTATAGGGCTGTATCTTGACCTTGATGTTTGGGTATAATGCCTCAAAATCTGCAATGGTTTGCGCATAGATGGTTGTCTGGTTGACGTTGGTGTCATTCTTTGCCCAAAAGGTGATCTCGTAGCTTCTCGTGATGTCAAATTCCGCAGGGATGATAAATTCATCCAGCCCGCGTGAGCCGTGGCAGGCCGAAAGCGGAGCAAGAGAGAGCAGCAGCACAAGCAGCAGGGAAAGCACGCGTACTCGTTTCATCCCTTCATGCCTCCTCTCGCCACACCCTCCATGATCTTGTTGCGGAAGATCAAGAACAACACGATCAGCGGTATCGAGATCACGACCACCGCCGCCATCATGGCGGGGATGTTTTCACGGCCAAAGCCGTTTTCGCGGATCTCCTGAATACCGTTAGAGACTAAGAAATAGGGCTTAGCGTCGGTCACTAAGCGCGGCCAGACGTAGGAGTTCCAGCATGCGATGACCTTCAAGATCGTTACGGTAACGATCGTGGGGCGGCAGATGGGCAGCATCACGCGCCAAAGGTACTTCAGATCAGAGGTGCCATCCACCCGTGCGGCGTAATACAGCTCGTTCGGCACCGAGGCAAAGCTCTCCTTTAGTAGGTAGATATAGAATACCGAGGTGACCGAGGGGAGAATAAGACCCGCGAAGGTGTTGCGCAGCTCTAAGCTGCTTACCGTCATATAGTTGGTAATGATGACCAGCTCGTTCGGGATCATCATCAGCGCCAAAAACAGGGTAAACACCAGCTCCTTGCCGCGAAATTGCATACGGGCAAAGGCGTAGGCTGCCGGCACGATCACCACCAGCATGATGGCCGTGGTGGCCAGGGTAAAGATCAGCGTGTTCAGAAAATAGCGGCCAAGCGGCACGGCGGTAAAGGCGTTTACGTAGTTTTCTAGCGTGGGGCTCAGGGTAAACAGCTGGGGGATATACTCGGCGTTATAGGCGCCGTAGCCCTTCAGCGAGGTGAGCAGCATCCAGTAGAAGGGAAAGAGAACGACCAGCGCCCAAAAGCCTAAAAACAGATACAGCAGCACGCGCAGGGCAATATTGGTTGCCTTAGCGCGGCGCTCAGCGCCCCGTAGGTTGATTGCTTGATTCATGCACACCCCTCCTTTACCCGTGGAATACATGCCGGCGGCGGATCATCAGATTGATGCAGGTGATCGTCAGCACGATGATGAACAGAATAATGGCCGCAGCCGAGGCGTAGGACGGGAACCCGCCACCATCGCCGTACAGCATATCGTAGATATAGCCCACGATGGTGTTCATTTCGGCGGCGTTGGGGTTGGTGCCAAAGATGGCAACCGCATCGCTGTACGCCTTAAAGGCGCCGATAAAGCCGGTGGTCACCAAATAGAACAGCATAGGCGAGATCATGGTCAGGGTGATCTTGCGAAAGATGCGAAGGCGCGAGGTACCGTCAATGCGTGCGGCGTTGTAATAATCCTCCCGTACCGAGGCCAGAGCGCTGGTCAGCACTAAGATCTTAAAGGGCAAGACTACCCACACCGTGTAGATGCACAGCACCAGCATTTTTGCCCAGTAGGGGCCATCAATAAAGTCGATGGGGCCGGCACCAAAGCATTGCAGCAGCAGGTTGGCAAAGCCATCGGTGTAGGGCGTTTGCTGAAAGAGGATCATAAACACCATGCCCACGGCCAGCGTGTTGGTTACGTAGGGCAGAAAATACACCGTTTGAAACAGGTTGCGCAGCGGCTTGATGGCGCTGAGCGCCAGCGAGATCAGAAGAGCCAGCCCGGTAGAAACCGGCACCGTGATCAGTACCAGGATCAGGGTGTTCTGCACCGCTTGTAAAAAATACGGGTCACGCAGGATATAGCCATAATTGTATAGGCCGGTGCCGAAAAAGGTCTGCGAGGCAGAGTTGTAGCCCTCCTCAAAGGAATAGACGAATACGTCGAGTAGCGGGTAGACCATAAAAACGCCGAGAAAGAGAATTGCCGGCAGCAGGTATAGCCACCCTTTCCAGTTTTTGCTTTCCATACTGCCTCTCCTTATACCCGCATGCGTTCTTCGCTTTCGCGGTCAAAGAGAAAGACCTTATGCGGCTTCAGCGCAAAGGAAACGGTCTGGCTTGCGGTGCTCACGGCGGCATCCGCGCTCACGATCGAGCGGATGATGGGCGCCATGGCCGCCCCGTTTTCAGACAGGATGCTGATATCACGCCCCATGACCTCCAGCCCCTTCAGGCGGCAATGGAGAGGGCCGTCCTGCTGCGGCACAAAGCCCTCGGGGCGGATGGCAACGTATACCGGGCGGTCTTCTACCCCCGAAAGCGGCAGCACGGCATCCTCGCCGATATACAGCATACCCCCCTTGATCTCGCCCAAGAAGACGTTGATCGGCGGAGTGCCCAAGAACTTGGCTACAAACAGGTTGCACGGGTCGTCGTATACCGCCTGCGGGCGGTCGATCTGCTGTACCACGCCGTCCTTCATCACCACAATGCGGTCAGAGATGCTCATGGCCTCCTCTTGATCGTGGGTCACGAACACGGTGGTAATGCCGGTCTGCTTCTGAATACGGCGTATCTCCTCGCGCGTTTGCAGGCGCAGCCGGGCATCCAGGTTGGAAAGCGGCTCGTCCAGAAGCAGCACGCGCGGCATCTTGACCAGCGCGCGCGCAATGGCCACGCGCTGCTGCTGGCCACCCGAAAGCTCAGACGGGCGGCGATCCATCAGCCCCTCGATCTGCACTAGGGAAGCGATCTCGTAGGCGCGCTTCTTCATTTCCTCGCGCGTCAGCTTGTCCTTCCCCTTTAGATTTTCTAAGGGGAAGAGAATATTCTGTAGCACCGTCAGGTGCGGGTAAAGGGCGTAGTTTTGAAAAACAAGGCCTACGCCACGGCTCTCGGGCGGCAGCGCTGTTACGTCATCCTCGCCAAATAAAATACGGCCGCCACTCGGCTTCTGTAGACCGCAGATCAGGTTCAGCGTGGTGCTTTTGCCGCAGCCGGAGGGGCCCAGTAGGCCGATCAGCTCGCCATCCGGTATCTCAAAGCAGAAATCGTTTACGGCCACCACGTCCGAGCTGCCCTTGCCGCGTGCGGGAAAGGCCTTTGTTACGTGTTCCAATACCACCTTCATAGGATATACTTCCTTTCATAGGAATAGGTTTACATTTTATTATAGCACAACTACCACCCCCGGCGCAAGGCTTTGTAAATTTTTTCTCGCCTTTCCGCTTTTTTCTTGCAGGATAGGGAAAAAAAGAGTATAATGTAGAAAAAACGGTATGAGGTGGCCTGTATGTGGTGGCTTTGGATCCTGTTTGGCGCTTGCGCCTTGCTGCTGCTCTCGCTTTTGGTGGCGCTGTACTGCTTTGTGCGCGTGTTCTATTCACCAAAAAGAAGAGCGCTGCGTGATGATGAATATGAAATTCCCGAGGGGGCGATCTACGAGCCCTTTCGTGACGAGATGGTTGCCTGGGTCAAGGAGATTCGCGCCATGCCGCACGAGGATATGGAGATCTTGTCCTTTGACGGGCTTCGCCTGCGCGGGCGGTACTACGAATATGCGCCCGGCGCACCGATCGAGCTGCTCTTTCACGGCTACCAGGGGAATGCCGAGCGTGACCTCAGCGGCGGCGTGAAGCGCTGCTTTGCCATTGGCAGAAGCGCGCTGATCATCGACCACCGTGCCGCCGGCCGCAGCGAGGGGCACGTGATTACCTTTGGCATCCGCGAGCGGCGTGATTGCCTGGCCTGGGTCGCGCACGCCGTGCGCCGCTTCGGGCCGGATTGCCGGCTGATCATCACCGGCATCTCGATGGGGGCCGCCACGGTGATGATGGCGGCAGGCGAGGGGCTGCCCCCCCAGGTCAAGGGTGTGCTGGCCGATT
>JAZQVK010000157.1:0-2032 GCA_045631765.1 Eubacteriales bacterium | reverse complement strand
GGCCATATTACCTACGCCGTTGCCGAGGAATAAAGGAGAGGGCATGTTAAACTACGTCGAATTGCTGTTGACCACCTACTCTGACCAGCGCGTGTCGCTTGTGGGAGAGGGGAAGAATTTCGTTTTCACGATCCACAATCCGGAATGGGAGGGCGGCGATATCGTCGTTACCTGCGAAGAGGGGAATCTGTGCCTGGATTTCGTTTCTATGAGCCTGGATTTTGAGGATCAGTTTGGCGAGCTGGTAGACCAGATCGACCAGCTGATTCAGGATGAATGTATGATCTTTGAGCTGTATTCGCACGGCGAATGTGTGCTTGGCGGCTGCCGCGGCACCGATGAGATCGACATTGACCATTCGCTGCCCGCCTTCGTGCGCAGCCTGCGCGATGGCAGCGCCGAGCTGTATGCCGACATGAAGGAGATCGTGCAGCGCGGCCAGTGCTTCTGCCGGCTGCGCGGCTGGTGCAAGGAGCGCAATCGCTCGCTGATTCTTTCTTGAGAAGGTGTAATGCTATGACAGGGCTGCTGATCCGCCTCTTCGTGCGGGATCATCAAAACACCGCCGATCCGGCCGTGCGCCTGCGCTACGGTACCATGGTCAGCGTGGTGTCTATTATCTGCAATTTGTTTCTTTCGGCAGGGAAGTTCGTGTTCGGTCTGCTGCTTGGCTCTATCGCGCTGACGGCAGACGGTGTGAATAACCTTTCGGATGCCGGCTCGGCGATCGTGTCGCTCGTCAGCTTTCGCATCGCCGCTAAGCCGGCCGACCGCGATCACCCCTTTGGCCACGCGCGTATTGAATACGTGGCCTCGATGATCGTTTCCTTTTTGGTGCTGCTGGTGGGTGTCGAGCTGCTGACCTCCTCGGTGGATAAGATCTTCCATCCCGCCGCGCCGGATGACCGATATCTGCTTGCCTCTATCATCCTGCTTTCTGCCTCCATCCTTGTCAAGCTGTGGATGGGGCTGCTGAACCGCAAGGTTGGTAAAAAAATTGATTCGGCCGTGATGCGTGCTGCTGCGACCGATAGCCTGACCGACTGTATCTCCACCCTTGCCGTTTTGATCTCTACCGTGCTGTACGCCACCCTCGGTTGGGATTTCCTTGACGGCTGGTTTGGTCTCTTTGTGGCTATCTTGATCCTGGTTGCCGGCTGCCGCATATTGAATGAAACGAAAAATTCCATTCTTGGTGAGCGCCCGGTAGAGGAAACGGTAAATGCCATTCGCCACGTGGTGGGCGAATACCCTGAGGCGCTTGGCGTGCACGATCTCATCGTGCATGATTACGGCCCCGGGCACGTCATTGCCTCGCTGCACGTAGAGGTGGATAGCAAGTGTGACGCGCTGGAAACGCACGATTCTATTGATAACATCGAGCGCCGCATCTGTGCGGAGCTGGGGATTCAATGCACCATCCATACCGACCCCATCGTGGTGGGCGACCCGGAGGTAGACCGCCTGCACCTGGCCGTGGCCAAGATCGCCGGCGAGATAGACGAGCGCCTGCGCGTGCACGATTTTCGCTTTGTGCGCGGCACAACGCACTCTAACCTGATCTTCGATATCGCCGCCCCCTTTGAATGTCCCTTGACGGATGAGGAGATCAAAACGGCCGTTACTGCGCGTGTACGCGCGATAGACCCCCATTACTGCACGGTCATAACCCTTGACCGGGAATAAAAACCAACCGGCATAATCGATTGCTGATTATGCCGGTTGATTTTTTATTTTTGATAGTATTCCACAAACAGGTCATTCGGGGTACATTCCAGGATATCGCAAATCGCTTTTAGGTTTTCAAATTTAATGGCCTTGGTTTCGTTTTCCACAATTTTTTTGAAATTCTGGTAGCTTAGCCCCAGTTGGATAAAAAGCCAATATCTTGTTTTTCCTTTTTCTTTGAGGATCTCATCAATTCGAAAATGCATGGCTATCACCTCGCACATTAGATAATGTATACATTATAATTGGCATTTGGCATTGACAAATAGACATGCGCATTATATAATGTATACATTAGATATTT
>JAZQVK010000156.1:0-6702 GCA_045631765.1 Eubacteriales bacterium | reverse complement strand
GGTACCGCCGTTTACGGCACGGCAGGTGAAGATATCGCCCTTGCGATAGATCTCGTACCAGTACTTGGAAACCTCCATCTTCATAACCGGAACGCCCTCGTCCGCAGGCAGCTTCTGAATATTGTTGAATTCGGCGTCCGCATAGGCGTAGAAGGTGCCCATTCTCTGCGAACCGATACCGGTGGTATCGTAGTATCTGGTATCGGTATTGCCGAATTCGTTCATCATGCCGGCACCGGTCACCACCAGCAGGTAGTACTTGCCACCCTCGGCGGGCAGCTTATCCAGCACGTAGACCTGGCCGCAGGACTGCTGCTTGAAGCCGATGGTCATACCCTTGATGGTCACGTTCTCTACCGAGCTATAGTTCATCATCTGGCCAAGGCCGGTCTGGCGCTCCATGTATACGCCGTAGGCGTAGATGGTGGAATTGCTATGCTCACCGCGGAAGGAGAGAGAGCCTTCAGTCGCGTAAGCGCCGGGGGCAATGATGATGTATTCATCGGTCTTGCAATGGTTAAGAATGTAGTTGGTGATGGCAAACTGCTCCTCCGCCATCAGATCCTTGACCTTGTTCTTGCGCGCCATACCTACGAACTGGTCTTTATTGATGTGGGGCAGCAGATTTTCATCGGCACCCACCTCAAGACGGGCGTCAACGTCCATCAGGGTGTTACCATTGTGGTTGGTATTGCCGGTCTGCACGGTCTCGTGCGACCATTCATCCTCGGGGAATACGTTATCGTTAGCGAGGAAGTAGTCGTTATTATTCGCCGTCAAGCGGCCACCCATCTGGTTGTCGCAAACGTAGAGGTTTACGTTATCGTTTGCCTCTACCGATACCAGGCTGGAAAGAATGACAACGGTGTTCGTCGTTTCGGTCAGGGATACCGACTTCTGTGCGCCGGTGATCACGTTCAGGGCGGCGATGGTGTTCAAAACGCCCTTGCCCAGCACGATGCCGGTATCTTCCTCGTCCATGGTGATGGTGAGGTTCTTATAAGCAGCCTCCGAGGCAACGGAGTCGATAGCGGTGCCGCTGCCCTCCAGCACGCAGTGCTGAACGGTGGTGCCCTCCTCCGCGGTGTCAACGACGCCCTTCTCGGTGAAGGAGAGGTAGGAATTGAGCACCGTGCTGTTATTACCGCCAAGAGCCAGGGCAGTCTTGCCGGTCACGCGGCAATCGGCCATCTTGAATTCAGAGGATGCGGCATCGAGCGTAAGCGCGGTCGCATCGCTGATGATCTCTACGTTTTCAAACGTCAAGGAAGCGGTGCCCTTAACGCTTACCGGGCCAACGATGACCAGGTTCATCAGCAGGATGTCATGGCTGTTCTTGATCTCAAAGCCGGCAGGGGCAATGATGATCGAGCCCTTGCCATCATAGGTCTGGCCGGCAGAGCCGCTGATGGAAACGGGATTATCGTCGCTTACCTTGAATACCTTGCCTGCCTCTTTCACAGCAGAGCGGAAGAAGGCGTTGGCCTTCACACCCTCGGCCGTAGCGGCATCATAGGTCGTAGCGGTCAGCACCTTGCTGCCCTCGGGCAGGGTAGCGCCGGCACCGGTTACGGCACCGCCGTTGGGGTATGCGGTGGGCACGGTCTTGTCGCCCTCGTCGGAGCCGCCGCCCTCGCCGGAGCCGCCCTCAGAAGCGCCGCAGACCGAGCAAACGCCCTCTGCATACTGGTGTGCTGCCAGCGAGCCGTAGGCCTCGCCGCATTCGTCACATACGGCCTTCTGCGTACAGGTAGCCGTACCGCCGGCATGCGTATGCGCCGGTGTGGGGTCGCCATTGCAGGCGTAAAGCGAAAATACCGTGCAAAGCGAAAGCGCCAGGCACAGCATACGCAACCACTGTCTGTTTTTCATGGTGTAATCTCCTTTTTCTGTGGGTGTGTCGAAAAAAAACGACACCTGTTAGGCAAATTATAACATATTTTCGCCATTTTTTCAAGGCTGCGACAGGTAGAAAAAAAGCGCCCGGAATTGTGCATATTGCACAAAAGCCAGCGCTTTTTATGAACGTCTTGTGAAGTCAGGCTCTGCTATTTCCCGCCCTCTCCAAAAGGCGCACGATCACCGGGGCAAAGACGACCGAAAGCCCCAATTCAAACAGGAAATTGGCCATAGCCAGTGCGAGGAAGACAGCCATGCCGGAAACGCCAAGCCCCAGCGTGGCGGCAATGGCATCGGCCGAGGGGAGAAAGAAGATGGCGCAGCAGCCAAGAAACACGCCGGTATTGACCACCGGGCAAACGGCAGCGGCGGCAAAAACGGCCAGATAGCGGTTGACCCCCTTCAGCAGGCGATAGACCAGCCCGGCAGCCAGGCCGCAGGCCATGCCCTTAAGGAGCACCGTGGCGATCGAGCCGGGGATGCTGAATACCCAGAACAGCGCGGCGCCACCCGTCAGCAGCACCACCATGCCGAAGATAAAGCCAAGCCAGGCGCCCACGCCCGCACCGCACAGCGCCGCGCCGATGATAATGGGGATCAGCGCGATAGCCGTGGAAAAGGGGCCAAAGAAGGTGGTATAGGTGCTTAGCAGCTGAAAAATGATGACAAACGCGGTCATTACCGCGCCCAGCACCATGGTTTTGGTAGACATGCGTTGGCTCGTTTTCATAGGATCCTCCTTTTTGCCCTCTCTTTTTGGTTATAGTATAGCACACAGATAGAAAAAATGCAAGTTTTTGTGGTGATCTGGTAGAAGCCCCCTCGATCTGCACGCTGCCGGTCATCCCAAGCGGCTGATCATTTCGTCTTGTAGCTCGCGCGGCAGGTCTACAAAATGGGCGGAAACGCCCCACAGGCGCACGATCAGATCCTTATACGCGGCGGGGTTTTCCTGCGCGGCGCGCAGCTGGCCGGCATCCATCACGTTGGGCTGGTGCTGCATGCCGCCGGCGGCAAAATAGGTGCGCAGCAGCTGCGAAAAGATGGCGCCACCACCCTCCCCCTCAAAGGCAGAGGCGTAGTAATTGATCATCACGCAATAGTTCCATTGCAGCAGCATGGGGTCAAGCACCGCCGCCGACTTCAGCGCGGCGGTAGGGCCGTTTTTCATGCTGCCGCTTTCGGGCGTCATGGTAACGGCGACCGGGCAACCGGCGTGCCGCCCCTCCGGCGTGGCGGGCAGACCTGCGCCGGTGGGCACCGGGTGGGGCTGGTGGATGCCGCTTAGCACGCGGCCACCGCCCAGCGTTTCGTAGCTGCCGATCTCACGCAGGCAAAATTCCAGCAGCTCCCGGGCGATGCCGTCAACGGTTTCGTCATCATTGCCCCATTTGGGGGCGTTTTGCAGGCGGCGGCGCAAAAGCTCCTGCCCCTCGCCGCGGTAGTCGGCACGGCAGGCCTCGGTCACCTCGGCAAGCGAGGCAGCCCCCTGCTCGTATACCACGTGCCGGATGGCAGCCAGCGAATTGATCGCCTCTACCGCCGTGCCGATAAAGAAGCCGCGGTGCTTGACCGGGTAGCTTTCATAGATCATGTCGGTCGCCTGCTCGACCGTGCCGTGGAACAGACCGCTCAGATACGGCAGGGGGCACATGGGGCTTCTGCCGGCAAAGATAGGCTTGCCCCCTCTTTCGGCCACCAGGTCAAAAAATTCCTGCTCGCGCCCCGCGCGCCACAGGTGCAAAAGCTCCTCCTCTGCCCGGTTCCAGCCTATCGCATCCTTGATGTGCTGGCGCAGCCCGGCACGAAAGGCAGAAAGCAGCTCCTCAAAGCAGGGGTATTCCTGCCCGGCATCAAGCAGGGCAAGCAGCTCGTGCGAAAGGGATATGGCGCCGTACATAAAGAAATCGCTCTTGCCGGGGATATTGATATCCTGGCACAGGTCAAAGCCGTATTCCCGCGCCACCTCTACCGGGATGCCGGCCGAGGCAAGTGCACGCACGAACAGATCGTCGTTATAATAGGAAATGAAATTGCAGCCGCTGACCGTCAGCGCCGCCGCCCTTTCTAAAAATTCCGGCGGGTTCTTTTCGCTCAGGCGCAGATTGAACTCCGGCTCCGGCAGGCGAATGCTGTCAATGGCCTCTAAAAACAGCATAGTGACCTCGCTTACGGCGTTTTCGCCGTTTGGCAGCACGCCACCCTGCGTAACCACCAGCTGCCCCTCGTGCTTGCCAAGGTAGGATTTGTCGTTGATATCGGCCTGGTCATACATCTTCAGCAGCAGGCACTCCAGCAGCTCCTCGGCCTCCTCACGCGGCGTGTTGCCTAAGAAAGGGGAAAGGATCACGTCCAGGCGGCCGTAGCAGATAAAGAGAAAGCTTTCAATGATGGTGCACAGGTGGCCAAGCCAAAGCAGCTGCACCGCCGCGCGAAAGCTGCCGGGGCGGCCAAGCGTGATCTCGCGGCAGGTGGCGGCAATGCCGGCAAGGCGTTCGCGCTCGCTTTCCTCGTGCGCGGCGGCGGCCAGCTGCTCGGCATAGGTGGCATAGCGGCCGATCAGGGTGGAAAGGCCGCGGTAGGCGATGATCACGCTGTCAAGAAAATCCTGCTGCGCCGGGGAAAGCGCCGTGTCGCGCTTGCGCTCCTCGGCCTCGCGGATGATGCCGCCCACGCCCTGCCGGAGCAGGATGCCCAGGTCAGGCGTGTAGTGACATTCGTTATAGCCGCTGTAATCGCCGCCAAAGCGAGCGATCTCCTCCTGCCGTGCAAAGCGGGGGTAGGCACCCAGGGTATAGTCAAAGGGGCTGTGCCCATCCTCGTTCCCCTCGTGGGGGGTAAAATAGGTGCGGGTGCCCACGATCAGCTCGCCCCGGCCGATAAACAGGGGCATCGTCTCCAGCATCAGCGAAAGCGCCCGTGCCTTGCGAACGGGCAGGCTGCCCGGCTCGTCAGCCACCGAAAGGGGCGGCAGCGGCGCGCGGGCGATCTTGTTCCGCCCGGAAAGGGTCTCTTCCTTCAAAAAGCGTGTGCGTTCGGTCATAGCAGCCTCCTATTCTATGTGCAAGCCGTGCGTGCGGAATATGCTTTGAAAGCCGGCCAGTGCCTCGCCCGATAGCGGATAGGGCGCCTCGTAGCCCGGGGTAAGGCCCAGCGTTTGGTATTTGCTTTTGCCCAGCGTGTGATAGGGCATCAGCGTTACCCGCTCTACACCCGGCGTGCCGGCCGCGATGGCGGCGATGGCGTGCATCTCACCCTCCTCATCGTTCACACCGGGGATCACGGGCACCCGGATCCACAGCCGGGCACCGGCGGCCGCCAGGCGAGCCAGATTGGAAAGGATCAGCCGATTGTCCTGCCCCGTGTGCTGTAAATGGCGCGCCGGGTCGGCGCATTTCAGGTCGTACAGGTAGTGGCGGCAGACGGGCAGCGTTTTCAGATAGGCCGCCCACGGCGCGTGCCCGGCCGTGTCGATCACCGTGGCAACGCCCCGCTCGGCAAGCGCCGCCGCGCAGGCGGCCACGAAATCGGCCTGTAGCATGCATTCCCCACCCGAAAAGGTAACGCCGCCCTCGGTGCCGAAGAAGGCGCGATCAGCCATCAGCTCGTCAACCAGCGCAGCAGCCTCTACCGTGCGGCCGCACGGGCGCAGGGCGCCGGTAGGGCAAAGCGAGGCGGCAGCGGCATCCCGCCGGCCGTGGCAGGCACCGCAGGCAAGACATTCCTCAGCAAAGAACTGGGCACCCGGCGCGGGCGAAAGCCCCTCTGGATTATGGCACCAGGTGCAGCGCAGCGAGCAGCCCTTGCAAAACACGGTGGTGCGAATACCCGGCCCATCGTGCACCGAAAAGCGCTGTACGTCAAAGATCACACCCTGCATACTCTCTCCTCTTCATTCCACATTCCGATTTCATCTAACCATGTCTCCCGCCCCGGTGCTCGTTTGCGCCAGCAAACAGGTTGTGCGCGGTTAACCCCTGTACGAAGCGTTACCTCTCGCCCCGTCACCCTGTCGCAGCACCGAATCTTGGCGTTGCACCGAATATGGCAACCACACGAAAAACCCTTTTCCCAAAAGGTTTTTGAAAGCCTGAAAACTTTTTGCAAAAAGTTTTCAGATTCCGTCCCCCGTCCCCTTCACTCTTGCCACGCCGGTCTTGACCGCGCAATCGTACACGGCCTTTGCCACCGTTTCACCTACGCGGGGGTCGAAGGCCTTGGGGATGATATAATCGGCTGTCAGCTCCTCGTCTGCGACGAGCGAGGCGATGCCGTAGGCGGCGGCCAGCTTCATCTCCTCGGTGATGGCGCTTGCGCGCGCGTCCAGCGCGCCGCGGAAGATACCGGGAAAGGCCAGCACGTTATTGATCTGGTTATTAAAATCGCTGCGGCCGGTGCCCACCACGGCGGCGCCTGCCCGCAGGGCGGCCTCGGGCGCGATCTCGGGCGTGGGGTTGGCCATGGGGAACACGATGGCGCCCGCATTCATCGAGGCGACCATCTCCTCACTCACGATGCCGGGTGCGGAAACGCCGATAAACACGTCAGAGCCGCGCATAGCGTCGGCCAGGCTGCCGTCTATGCGCGTGCGGTTGGTCACGGCGGCCAGCTCGGCCTGGGCAAAGGTCATGCCCTCCTTACCCTCGAACAGGGTGCCGGCCTTGTCGCACAAAATCATATCGCGCACGCCCAGTCGCAGCAGGAAGTGGGCAATGGCCACGCCGGCGCTGCCGGCACCGTTGATCACCACGCGCACCTCGCCGACCTGCTTGCCAACCACCTTTAGGGCGTTGAGCAGGGCGG
>JAZQVK010000155.1:0-12092 GCA_045631765.1 Eubacteriales bacterium | reverse complement strand
CTGAACTGCACCGAGCTAAGCTGAAACGGTATTCTTTGGTAGACTTCTTGAAAACCGTTAGGCCAAAAGCCACGGGGGTTCGAATCCCTCTGCCTGCGCCAAATCTCCGGCTCCCAAAGGGAGACGGGGATTTTTTAATGCGCGGCGGTGGGATTCGAACGCAGCGAGGAAAACAATCCGGGGGATTGTTATGCGAGCGGTGACCGAAGATTTTTGCGAAGCGCAACCAAAGAACTGAATTGGCGGTGCTTCGCAAAAATCAAGAACGAATCCCTCTGCCTGCGCCAAATCTCCGGCTTCCGAAAGGGAGGTGGGGATTTTTTGATGTGCAGCGCAAATTCTTCTGCCTATGTCTTCATTGACAAGCGATGGTGCGTGTGATATAATAATGCCAGATGGGGTGGCCCCCTTGCGCAGCGGCTGCGGCGCGGGACAAACGATACTAAAAAGGATGGTGACGTATGATCACGACGCTTTTTTGGGATATAGACGGTACGATCTTAGATTTCTTGGCCGCGGAAAAGGCGGCCATTCGCAGCCTGTTTGCTGAGTTTGGGCTGGGCGAATGCACTGATGAGATGATCGCACGCTATTCCGCTATCAACAAAAAATACTGGCGCCTCTTGGAGGACGGCGTGATGACCAAGCCGGAGATCCTGGTTGGCCGCTTTCGCGAATTCTTTGCGGGAGAGGGCATCGTGACCGACGCCGACCGCTTTAACGAGACCTATCAGGTGCGTTTGGGTGACACCGTGGTGTTTATTGACCGGGCGGACGAGCTGCTGCGCAGGCTGAAGGATGCCGGAAACCGGCAATATGCCGTAACAAACGGTACCCGCATTGCCCAACGCAAAAAGCTGACGAACGCCCACCTGTGGGAGGTTTTTGACGGGGTATTTATTTCTGATGAGATCGGGGCGGAGAAGCCGAGCACGGTCTTCTTTGACCACGTGTTTGCCGCCATCGGAGATATTGGCCGCGACGAGGTAATGATCGTTGGCGATTCGCTTTCCGGCGATATGCGCGGCGGCTTGGCAGCCGGTATACGCACCTGCTGGTTTAACCCCGCCGGCGCACCGCGCCCGGCTGGCATGGCCATTGATGAGGAAATTCAAAGCCTATGGCAGGTGCAGGAGCTACTTGCCCGGGGTGAAAAGGAGGCATAAACATGGATCTGAAGCCGCTGAAGCTGGGGATGGCCTACCATGGCAACCGCATGCCGTCGCATGCCCGGCAGGATATGCAGGAGATGGCGCGCAACGGGATGGACCTGGTGGTGCACATGCTCTCGCATAACGATTGGGATAGGCACAAGAACGTGATGCGCGATATCGTGGCGATATCGCAGGATGCGGGGCTGGAGGTGTGGCTGGATAACTGGGGTCTTGGTGGCCCGCCCGGCGATAAATCGCACTTTCTTTCCTATTACCCGGAAAGCCATATGTATTATTCCGATGGGAAGATGGTGCCCACCTACGTGTGCCTGCGCAGCCCGGATTTTATGCGCTTTATGAAGGAATGGGTCGATACCGTTGCCTGGATGGGTGTCAAGACCATCTTCTGGGATGAGCCGCACCTGCCGCACAGGCAGGAGAATGGCCGGCGCTATTACGGCTGTGCCTGCCCACGCTGTCGCCGCCTGTTTGAGGAGAAATACGGCCGCCCGATGCCCAAGGAGCTGGATGCCGAGGCTGAGGCCTTCGCGGTGGACGGGCTCATTGAGTATTTCCGCGAGATCACGACCTACAGCGCCGAAAAGGGCATTACCAATACCGTGTGCGTGATGCTTGGCTCGTTTGGCATGAGCCTCTCGGCCGCTGATAAGATCTGCTCCCTGCCCACGATCAGCAATATCGGCTCTGACCCCTACTGGGTAGGTGGTGAGACGCCGGCGTACGAATACGTTTACCGCGGCACGCGTGAGAACCTGGCGCTTTGCGAGCGCTTCCAAAAGGATCACAACGTCTGGATCCAATGCTACAACAACCCTCGCGGTAAAGAGGAGGAGATCGTAGAGGCGGCTGAGGCTGCTTACGATGCCGGCGCGCGCACCATCATTGGCTGGAGCTATCGCGGCGCTGAATCCAACGATTATCATGCCGCCAACCCCGACGTGGCTTGGGCAAGAACCATGGATGCCATGCGCCGCGTGCGTGAGATGGAGCGTGACCGCCTGCTGGCCATTTACCGCGAAAAATACCGCAAATAAGTACTGAAAATCATCATAAGAGGCCACCCCGGCAGAATTTGCAGGGGTGGCCCCTTTCTATGAAAAGGACATGAAGAAAAATTGATTTTTACAATAATAAGAACAAAAAAAGTCGATTTGTACAATGAAGCGCAATTTACATTTATGTTAAAATAAAGTGTATATTTATTTTATACGTAAAAGGAGAAGGATGGAATTATGAGAAAACGTATATTGTCGCTACTATTGGTAGCATGCATGCTGTTGCCATGCCTGCCGCTGGCCGCCTTTCCGGCTTTGGCAAGTGAGGCAAGCGCGGTAAAGCCGGTTACCGTCACCTTTCAGATGGCGGATGGGCGCGTGGTCTGCCAGCGGCAGCTGCCGCCGGGCTGTGCCTACATTGCTTCGCCAAGCGAGGCAGAGCTGACTGCCGCCGGTGTTACAGAGGCCGAGCAGGCCGATATCATCGGCTGGTACTACGTGGCGCCTAACGGCACCTACTACGATATCGGTGCGTACACCCGCATCTCGCTGGAAAACGATATCGTCGTTACCCCTTACATGAAGACCTCTACCTTCCGATGCGAGGGAAGTAAACAGAGCGTGCCGGTATATGATACGAGTGTTAGCAACGCTCTTACCCCTCTCGTTGCCTGGAATGGCGGTTTTACGTTAGGATACGTTTCTAAAAAGTCGCCTACGGCCGATCCCAACCTTGGCGCAACGGTATACCAAAACGATAACCTACAGCTGAATGGTAACCTACAAGTGAGTGCTGAACTGTGGGCCTATGGCGGTATGTACTTGAACACGAGCGGCACCAACATGGGTTTCGTTTTGCCGCAGGATGTCCGCGATCGCAACATCGTTCTTTCCTGGCATGCATTGGTCACCGGTACGGTAACGGTTGCCGTGGATAGGACCAAGACCGAATGCTATCTGGTCATCACCAAGAATAACGAGGTCATCTGGCCGGTAAGAGGTGAGGGCGAGCCCCCCGTTAATCTGGCTGACCAAACGACCTGGGCTGTTTCGGGCGCTACCGATGATGTCAGCATTTCCGAGCTGAGCGTGACCGCCGGTGATGACATCCGCTTTATGATGGCGCGTAAAGGCGGCGCTAGCGCCGTTGGCATGTGGCCTACCATTACCTACACGAGCGACCTCTCTGCTCCTGAATTCTCGGATGAGATCGTCAAAAATCTGATCACCTCCTTTGATGCCAATTTCCCTACCTATGATAAAGAAAAGGGGACCATTAAATTCAACGGCAACTGGGATCTGGTTTATTATGATAGCCTGGCCGATCTCGCCGCCGGCGAAGCACAGCCTTGCAAATGGGTTATGGGCATTGTTAAGGCTGCAGATAATGATGCGCTTACCATCGAAACGGGACGTGGTAAGGATATTAGTCAAGTGGTTGTGGCCTTTAATGCAGGCAAAACGGATACTCAGTGGGGTGATGCCTCTAATGGCGGTGCTCCCGGCTATGCCCTTGCTATTAAAGGCTCTAAAATCGCCGGCTACCGCTACAAGGCAGAGAGCGCCGGTTTGATTGATATTGATTTTACCAAGCTTGGCCGGTACGGTAAGATGGGTGTGGCCGCTGCTACGGTCAGCTATGCCATCTACGTAGATGGCGTGCAGGTATGGCCGAAGGGGGATTGGTATTCCCTTGGTGAGTTGACAGCCAACCAGCAGAAGATCGTGACCGAAGAGGCCAACAAGAAGGACGTTGATGCCCGCCGCGGTATTCCTGTGAAGAAGGGGAGCCGGGTAGAGATCCTTTGCACCAATACCGGCAACAGCGCCTATTCCGGCTCCGGCCAGCTGATGTATGCTGATCTGCGCTATACCGAGGCATATGACGGCGTGACCTCCTTTGATGCCAATATGCCGAGCTATGAGCAGACAGACGATATATTTTCCGCCAACGGCGGCTGGGATCTGGTCTATTATGATAACCTGGCCAATCTGGTTAACGGTACGGTGCAGTTCTGCCATAGCGGTATGTCGTTGAATGGAGAGAGAAACGCACTTTCTATTGCCGCTAATGCCGGCAAGGGAATTGACGCTGTGAGCGTGGCCTTTAACGCGCATGACAATAAGAGCGCTTATTGGAGCGATGCTTCAAGCAACAATAATGCCGGCTATGCCCTTGCTATTAAAGGCTCTAAAATCGCCGGCTACCGCTACAAGGCAGAGAGCGCCGGTTTGATTGATATTGATTTTACCAAGCTTGGCCGCTTTGGCAAATCAGATAGCAAAGACAAGACTGCGAATATCAGCTATGCCATCTACGTAGATGGCCAAAAGGTATGGCCTGCCGGGGAAGATTGGTACGCCCTTGGTGCGTTGGAAGTCGGCCAACAGCGGATCGTGACCGAAGAGGCCAACAAGAAGGACGTTGATGCCCGCCGTAACATCTTTGTGCGCGAGGGCAGTCGGGTAGAGATCCTTTGCACCAATACCGGCACCAGCATTTATTCCGGCTCCGGCCAGCTGATGTATGCCGACGTTCGTTATACCGAGATAGACCCGATGCTCTCTGTCTACGGCAGCGTGGGCAGTGCCTTTGCGCTGAACGTAGAGGTTGGCAACACGTTTTCCTATGCCGATATTGCCGTGAAGATGAACGGCAAGACCCTCAGCCTGGTAGACGGTGCCTACACCATGGATGGCATTGCCGCCAAGGAGATAGACCAGCCCGTTACCTACGAGGTAAGCGGCAGCATCAACGGCAAGGCCGTTACGCTTGCCAAGGGCAAGATGAGCTTTGCCGACTATTTGGATGCGCTGAAGAGAAGCGAGACGCTAAAGGATAATGAAGTTCTTCGCAGCCTGGCAGAGGCTACGCTGCAGTACGGCGCGGCCGCTAAGCTCTATTTCGCAGGCGGTGCGCTGAACGAGGAAGAGAAGGCCATGATCGCAACCAAGCCGGAAACGACCGGTACGGCATCCATTGAGCGAAACGAAGATCAAGCCGCCAACAAGTTCAGCTTTGCCGGTGCATCCCTGCTACTGAACGATGAGATTGATATTAAGCTGCTGATCGACGCGATCGAGCCGCAGGCTTCTGTAGATGCCTATACCCTGCGCGTGGTGGAAAGCAAGGATGAAGCGATCAAGGGTGAAGCGATCAAGGGTGAGGGCTGGCCGCTGGAGGTCCGTGAGGGGGCAGACGGCATGTGCTTCAAGGCTATCATCACCGGCATCCCTGCGAAAGCCTACGGCGTCGATCTGAAGATCACCGTGATGGAGGGAACTACCGCCGTCAGTGATACCCTGACTTATAGCGTGGATGCTTATATTTCCCGCATGTATGAGCAAAGTAACGATGCTGCCAAGTATCTGCTGCACAAAATTGCCAACCTGGGTGATGCCGCCATCGGCAAACTGCACGTGCATTCCTTTGGTGAATGGGTGCTGCAGGAGACCGGCGAGGGCGGCTACTATGAGACCCGCTCCTGCTACGGCTACGACTGTTCGGATACCGAGACACGCGGTATCAAAACGATTTCTATTTCGTATCAGGATATCTACACGCTTGATGCTCGCGAGGTCGAGATCCTTTCACAGATCGTTTCCTCGACCGACCCCTTGACCGGTGAGATGGATAAGGCCGTTATTCGCCTGGGCGAAGACGGTGTTCTGGAGGCCGTGGGCGTTGGCTCTGCCATCATCAAGACCGAGAGCGGCCATTACCAGATCAACGTTTCCCCGGCCACGATCAATATGCTCTTCCTTTCCGGCCAGTCAAATGCCGAGGGCGCGCATGCCTCTACCGCCCCGGTCGTTTCATCGGATTACGGTGCGTATTTCAAGCGCTCGCCCGACCGCATGGCATACTATACCTATACCTATCACGGTCTGGACGTGACAGACGAGGAAAGCACCGGGCGTACCCCTGCCTCCTTTGTTGTCAAAACGCTGCAGTGGGGGAACGAGACCCGTCACAGCAGCTATAAAAATGGCCCTGCCTCCACGACCCTGTGTGATGAAAGCAGCACCGCCAGCAATGTCGGTATCGGCGGTGCGCTGGCGGCCGAGTGGATCGAGCAGACAGGCGAGCGTGTTTGGCTGGTCAATGCCGCGCACGGCGGTCACCCCATCCAGAATTTCCTGCCCTTGGATTATAAAAATGATCCGGATATGAATATTGAGGTGCCCGAAAAGCGTTATAACGACTACGAGCAGGCCGTTGCCGTATTCAATCTGGCCATGGATACGATGCGTGACGAGGTCGAAGCCGGCCACTTCGTTCTGAACCATATGGTCTTTTACTGGCTACAGGGCGAGAGTGACAGTGGCAGTAATGACCTGTATTACATCGAGCAGTTTGACCGTGTATATAACTCGCTGTGCGAGGACGTGTTTTATACCAAGGATACAGAAACCGGCAATGTTACCAAGGGCATCGACTTCGGTGGCCTGATCGCCGTTCGCTCCTGCAAGGATAATTCCGGCAACTCGCTGGCTGAGCTGTATATGACCGGCCCGCGCCTGGCGCAGTATGAGATTGCCGCCTCTACCGATTCTCGCTTCTATGACGTGCACTTCGTTTCTAACGCGACCGAGTCCTGGACCGGCAGCGATGAGAACGTGGTGAATTATTTCCTAAGCAGGTACGGCTCTGCCGAGAATTTCAAGGCCATCTTTGGCTATGACATGCCCACCACCCGTGCCCAGCTGCACCCGGATATCCACTACGCCATCTACGGCTATAACGAGATCGGCACCGATGCTGCGAGAAACACGCTGATGATCTTGAATGAGATAAAGGATGCGGGTTACGAGCTGGATTATGCCGACCTTAAGGCAGAAACCGATATCCGTCTGGTAGGGATGGATGGCTATTCGCCCCTGAAAAAGATCAGCATCGAGGCCTCTACCAACATCGGCTACGTGATTCCCATGGTGACCCCGCTGTATCGCACGGCAGAGGGCATTACCCTGGTTTCGGAAACCGAGGGCTATATCTTTGAGGATTTCCGCCTTGGCGTGGATAAGAGCTATACCGGCATGCTGCCCGGCGAGGTCACCTTCTCTGTCTACTTAGGCACGGCAGATGAATACGGCACCAAGCTAAAGACCTATACCATGCCGGTTGAGATCGTTGCCTCGCTTGCGCGCGGAGCCGAGGTGCAGTATGCGCTTTACGGTGGTGACTTAGCGGAAAACCCCCCGCGCGAGAATCGCGTATATTCCTCCTGCGATGATTGGCAGAGGGGCTGGCTGGATTACAAGAGCGGCCAGTTTACCAAGTTTGATCACGTGCAGACAGACGGCTGGCTGGTCAACGAGGGTGACGAGCTTTGGACAACGAATAAATGGCACGGCGGCTTCCATGCAACCAGCAATTATAAGCTGGGTCTCTCGTTTATTAACGATTCCGGCGTTGGTATTTGCTTTAAGGCTACGCAGAGCGGTGTGCTTACCCCGTACTTCGACGTGTGGGAGGACGGTGCAGGCGATATCGATATCGCCATCTTTATCAATGGCGAGATCGCTTGGCCTACTACTGCCGGCAGTGATTATAACGATCACAGCGGCTGGTACCGTGTATACAACGGTGTAGGCGAGGGTGAGACCAAAACGACCTTGGCAGACCTGAATGCTGCCTTGGCAGACGTTCTTTTGTCGGTAAATGAGGGTGATGAGATCGTGTTCGTATTTGAGCGTGTTGATGCCACTCCGAATAATACCGTTTCTCCCGCGTTTCGCTATGTATTGGATGATGCTGCTATAGTGAAGGAGGAGACCAATGCGTAAGTATATCACCCCATCACTTGAGATGCTGTTGTTCGCACCGGCAGATATTGTGATGGCTACCGATGAAAATCAGCTGGATATCGACTCCTTTTCTGAGATGTTGAAGATCGTCAAATAAAACAACAAGGCGGAAGCACCTTTGGTGCTTCCGCCTTGTTGTTGTGCGCTCGGTAGGCGCTGTTTCATGCTTCGTGGGCAGCAATCGGCTCGTCACCGTGCTCGGCAAGCCAATCCTTGGCTGCCTGCACGCCGGCAAAGCCCATATCGGCCACCACGTTGGTGTGCAGAATGACCCCTTCCAGCTTGTTCTGCATAATCAGCGTCTTGGCTCGGTCAAGCTGGAACAGCACGCCGGCCGGGTCAACCGGCTTCTTACCGCCAAAATCATAGAGGTAGCAGCCAAGCAGCCGTTGCTTTCCGGGCGTCAGGGCGATGAAATCGGCAAGGTGACGATCGAAATGAGCAATATCCTCCTCGTTCCAGAACCAAAGCGAAATGCCGTCAAAGGCCTCTAAATAAGGGGTAAGCTCCTGCGCCATGGAAAGCTGCTTGGTATAAAGCACCATCCACATAGAAACACCGGCTGCGTTCAGCTCCTGGCGAAAGCCGGCAAGCAGGGCCGGGGTATAGTGCAGGTAGTTGTTAGAGGGGTTATCATCATTCAAAAAATCATCAAAGATGCCGCGCTTGAGGTTGGGGTATCGCTTTGCCAGCGCAGCGATCTCGCTTACGTGCTGGGGGTTGGCAGCCGCCATCTCGATAGACCAACCGCTTTCCTTGGCGCAGGCCATGGCGGCACTTTCCTTTTCACGGTCTGTTGGCCGCCCCATAGGAACGTAGAACAGGTTGGTTGCACCAAGATATTGCATGCCGTCTACCGGGGACATGGCCGAGGACTTGTTCAGCCCAAAGCAGCCGTAGAGGCTGTTGGTTGGATGCCCCCATATCCAAAAACGGTCGCGTAATTTTTCCATAAAGTCCTCCTTTATCCTTCCGCCAGAAGCGGTGTTACAACGTGCCGGCTAAGGTGCTACTCCCTGCCGGCATGGCAGATGGTCATGATCGCTTATTTTTCCCGCTTGCGCAGCAGCAGCAGAGGAATGGCAGCCGGCAGCGCGACGATGGCGGCGGCTAAGAAGATGGCGTAGGGCGGGGTAAAGCTCTCGCCGTTGATGCCCATGGCGTCAAGACCGATGCAAAGCGAGATGATCGGCCCCACGATCATCGGGATCAGCACGGTAAAGCACATCCGCACGCCCTGAAAGCGGCCGGTGTAGCCTGCCGGAATATAGTCCTGGAAGGCGGCTGTCAGCGCCCCGGTCAGCGAAAGCAGGCTGCCCATCATTAGCACGCCACCGCCAAAGAGCAGCAGCGAAAAGAGCACGCCCTCGGCAAATTGCAGGCAGTAGAAGGCCAGAATGCCGGCAATAGCCGTGCCCAGCAGGGGCAGATAGAAGTGAAAGCGGCCAAAACGGTCATACAGCACGCCCATCAGCCCGGTAAAGATGGCCGCACCGGGAATGATGACCGCCATGGGGATCACAAAGCCATCCCCAAAGCCTAAGGTGGTGACCACAAAATTGATCAGGTAAGAAAAGAAGGTCTGCTGCGAGATGCCTACCAGCGCGGCGCCGGCAAGGCAGACGTACATCATAGGGTTCTCACGGACGACGGCAGGGCGAAAGCCGTAGAAGGTGTCTTTGGCCGGGGTGGCGTTTCGCTCAATGGTGGGCGCATCGCGGAAGAAGAGCAGCGCCAGCAGCCCGGCCGCCATGGGAATGACACCCAGCGTGATGAAAAAGGAAGCGTTGCTTTCGTTTTTGGCGTTGTAAAGCGGCCCGATCAGCAAAAAGACCAGCACCACCGCCAGCACCGGCAGGGTAGAAAGAATGGCGTTCAGCTTGCCGCGGTTGGTCGGGTCGGTATTATCCGCCACCCAGGCGTTAAAGGCGGCATCGTTGGCGGTAGAGCCGGCAAAGGTCATCAGGCAATCCAGCACCACCAGGGCGGCCGCTACGGCGGCCAGCATGCTGCTTTCCGCCCGCATGGGCAGCAGGGCAAACAGCAGAATGGTCACGCCCCAGGCAAGATAGCCGTAGGCAACGAACGGGCGGCGCCGGCCTACCCGGTCACACAGGCTGCCCGCCCAAATGGTGGTGGCGGTGGCCGTCAGGGCAGAGAAGATCACCATCAGCGTGGTCACGATATAAGAAAGATCATGCCTGCCGGAGGCGGCAAAGATATCCTGCGAGAGGGTAGCGAAATACATGTTTTCTACCACCCATGCGATCTGCCCTACCAGGCCAAAAAACAGGGCAGAGAGCCATACCCGACCACCAAGTGGGGTGGCCTTTTTTTCATTGCTCATAATAGTCTCCTACGTTTATTCTTTGATTTCTCGCCAAAAACGGCGGAACAGCACGCCGGCTGAGGCGCTATCCCCCACCAGCTTCAGATGGCGCCAATGGGTGGGGATTAGCGTGCGGTAAAGCGGGTCGGCAAAGCGATCGTCGATCAGCAGCAGGGTGCCGTAATCCTCCTCGGTGCGGATCACCCGCCCGGCCGCCTGTAGCACGCGGTTCATGCCGGGGAAGAAGTAGGCAAATTGCTTGCCCTGCTCGTAGATCTCGTTGTAATAGGCGCACATGGCCTCTCGCTCTGGCGAGATCTGCGGAATGCCCACGCCCACCACGGCCGCGCCGATCAGGCGGCTGCCGGCCAGGTCGATCCCCTCGGCAAATACACCGCCCATCACGCAAAAGCCGACCAGCGTTTCCTTCGGCTCTGCGGCAAACTGAGAGAGAAATTCCTCACGCGCCTTGGCGCTCGCCCCACGCTTTTGCAGCGTGATGCGCACCGTGGGATATAGCTGGTGGTAGGCGCGCGCCACCTCCTCCATATAGGCAAAGGAGGGGCAGAAAACAAAATAGTTGCCGGTCTTAGCGGCCACCATGGCGTGCACCGCACCGGCGATGGCGGGCGCGCTTTCGGTGCGGGAGGCAAAGCGGGTGCTGATCTTATCCATCAGCGCCACGCAAAGATGCTCCTCTTCAAACGGGGAATCCAGCAAAAGCTCCTCATCCGTTTGCCCCCCACCCAGCACAGCGCGGTAATAGTCCAAGGGGGTCAGCGTGGCCGAAAAGAGTACGGCGCTTTCGCACAGCGAAAGCCGCTCGTCGATCACGGCAGCCGGGTCAAGGCATACGGTGCGCAGGGTCAGCTCCTCACCATCCTGCATATAAAAGGTCTCAAAGCGGCTGCTGTACAGGGCGGCACGGTCGGCAAAGTCACGCAAGGGGTAGCAGGCGTGGCGCAGCCGCTCACGAAAGGCCAGAGGCAGGCGACGGTCGTTTGCCGTTCGTAGCCCCTCCTCGGTCAGGTTGCGCACCGCATCGATCAGCAGGTCGGGCGCCTCGTGTGAGGCGGCAAAGATATGCTTGACCCCCTCGGCATCCTCATACTGCCGCTCGCCGTGTAAGGCCCCCTTCATCGTGCGCAAAAACAGCGCGCGCGTCTCGCCCGCCCGCATGGCAAGCGCGGAAAGCGAGGCTTCCCCCTTGCAAAGGGAGGAAATGGTTGTCAGGGCGGTCAGCGTCAGGCTGCCGGAATACATTTCCCGTGCCCGCTCTACCAGGTCGTGCGCCTCGTCTACCAGCACGCAATAGCGGCCGGGGCGGTCAAAATAGCGGCGCAGATACACACGGGTATCGAATAAGTAGTTATAGTCGCCAATGATCACGTCGCAGAACAGGCTGTAGCGCAGGGAAAGCTCGTAGGGGCATACCCCGTATTGCGCGGCCACAGCGCCGATCTCCTGCTCGGTGATCGGCACGGTTGGCAGGGCCAGCAGCGCCTCGGCAGCGGCTTCTTCTCTCGCGCCGCCCGCACGGGCATAGCGGCAGGGCGTGGGCAGATCGCGGCAGGCCATCCTTTCGGTGCACAGCCGCTCCTTGGCCGAAAGGCAAACGGCGCGTAGGCGGCCGCCCGCCATTTGAAAGCGGGCAAGCGTGTCTGCCGCGGCACGGGCGGTGGTGGTTTTTGGTGTCAGGTAAAACACACGGTCACACAGCCCTGCCCCCAGCGCGCGCAGCGCAGGGTAAAGGGCGGCGGCCGTTTTGCCGGTGCCGGTGGG
>JAZQVK010000154.1:0-12784 GCA_045631765.1 Eubacteriales bacterium | reverse complement strand
TCGTCGTTGCCCGAATAGATATCCATCTTATCGCCAACCAGGGCAGCCAGCTCCGCAATCTGAGAAATGTTGCCGCTTGCCTCCTTAATGGCCACAATGTTCGGGTGGTCGGCCAGGGCTGCGGCGGTAGCGGGCAGCAGGTTGCAGCCGGTGCGGCCCGGCACGTTATACAGAATGCAGGGCTTGGTAGAGGCATCCGCCGTTGCCTCAAACGAGGCGATCAGGCCCTTCTGCGTTGCCTTGTTGTAATAGGGGGTAACCAGCAGCATAGCGTCTGCCCCGACCTCGCAGGCAAACTTGGTCAGCTCGATCGCGTAGGCCGTATCGTTTGAGCCGGTGCCGGCAATCACGGGAACACGGCCGCCAACCCGCTCTACGCAGAAGCGGATGGCCTGCTTATGCTCCTCATCGTTCAGGGTAGAGCCCTCGCCCGTGGTGCCCACGGCTACGATGGCATCAATGCCCTCGGCGATCTGCCAGTCGATCAGGCGGCCAAACTGCTCGTAATCGATCCCATCCCGCGTCAGGGGTGTGACGATGGCGGTTGCCGCGCCGGTAAATACGGTATTCTTCATTTTATGTATCCTCCAATGATCATTATGCAAAATAAAAAAGATAGCAAGCGCTATCTTTACCACATCCGCCACGCGGAAATGTATAAAGGATAGCACTCCGCATTTCTGCGACAACAGGGCGGATCTTCTCCGAACTGCCAGCCAAGGTGCACGCCACAGCACCCGCTTCGGCACCCACGCCTTTCCCGTACGGCCCCGGCGGCCTTTCGCGGTACGGTACTTTTCGTGCAGTGCGCCTCTATCTCATCGTTTGTTCCCATTCGGGATGATCTATTCTACCACACACGTACGCACTTGTCAAGAATTTTTTCAAAGAAAGTTGCAAAATGTTGTATATTGATGCTTCTGACAAGAAAAACAGCGCAGGCTGCCATGCCGGCAGCCTGCGCCTTGCAGTTTTTTATTCCTGTTCCTTTTCCGGCTCGCGGATGCCGGCCTCGATCTCTACGACCGTCTCGGCATCGTTGTTCTGCTCCTCTACCGGCTCAGAATCGGCAAAGTAGGTCTCTGCCGGCTCGGCGGCTCGGCGGATGTCCTTTACCTTTTTGCGGATGCGCTGCACGGTGGGATCGTTATCTACCCGCTGGCGGATGCTTTCACCGGCCTCGCCGGCCTTTTCACGCGCAACGGTATATCCCTCCTGCACCTTGTCCTTTACGAAGGCATAGCCCTCTCCTACCTTACTTTTTACCTGCGCATAGCCGGCCTTTACCTTGCCGCGCACAGCCGCAGCCGTTTCCGGATCCTCTAACGCGTCACGCACGATCAGCGTGGCGCCAACGAGGGCCGCACCAAGAACAACGCCGAACAGAGTACTGTGTTGACTCATCTCATTTCTCCTTTTACTATAAAAGTTCAGTATTATTATATCCCGATCTCGCCGTTTTAGCAACAAATTTTAATATAAAAGCCGCGCATAGGCGCGAAAGGCGGTTGGCAACGCATAGTCGGCTGCCAGTGCTTCAGCACTGACAAAAAGCAGCTCGTTTTCCATTTTCTGATCAACGCGCACGTTCAGATACCGGCCGCGCATATGCCATTCAAGATGCGTAAAGATATGCTTGGCCGCCGGCGCGGCAGCGCTTTCTGCGGCCAGCATGCCGTTTTTTCGGCAAAATGCAAGCGCCAGCTCGTCTAAGGCGGTATCCTCGATATCGCCATCCGGCAGATCGATCTGCGGCAGCTCCCACAGGCCGGCAAGCAGCCCCTCTGCCGGGCGGCGGCGGATCGCGTAGCGCCCCTCCTCGTCATGCAGGATCAATACCAGCTTGTGCTCGACCCTTCTTCCCTTTTTGGGAGCGCGATAGGGAATGCGATCCCAGCTGGCATCCGCACGTGCTTGGCAAACAGGTGCAAGCGGGCAGAGCGCGCACAGCGGTGCGCGATTTGGCATGCAGACCACCTCGCCCAGCTCCATCAGCCCCTGCGTGAGGGCTGCCGGCTCGCTTGCTGCTTGATACACCCGGCTAAGTGCCGCCGTGATCTCTTTCTTGGTGGTGGGGTGCAGCACGTCACGCTCATCCCCCACAAGGCGGGTCACCACGCGCAGCACGTTACCGTCTACGGCCGGGTAAGGCAAATGAAAGGCGATGGACGCAATAGCACCGGCGGTATATTCGCCAATGCCGGGCAGGGCGCGCAGCGCCTCGTAATCGGCGGGGAGAACACCGCCGTGCTGCTCACAAACCGCCTGTGCCGCACGCTTCAGGTTGCGGGCGCGGCTGTAATAGCCAAGCCCCTCCCACAGCTTCATCAGCCGGTCGTCCGGCAGGGCGGCCAGGGCAGCCACGGTGGGTGCCTCGGCAAGGAACCGGGCGTAATAGGGCTTGACCGCCTCGATGCGCGTTTGCTGCAGCATGACCTCGGAAAGCCAGACGTGATAGGGGGTCGGGCTTTCCCGCCAGGGTAGCGGTCGCTTATGCTGGGTATACCACGCGCAAAGCGGTTCTACGATCTGAAACAGGCGCTTCATCACAGGGAAACGGCGCCTTCACTGTCTAATTTCAGCGGCAGAACGCGCCAGGCAGGCAGCAGCGCGGCCATACGTGCGGTCATGGCTGCCGGGAAGCTCTCATCGGTATAAACGGCCATGCAGGTAGAGCCGCTGCCGCTGATAAAGAAGGCGTGCGCGCCAAGGGAAAGTGCCTCGCGCTCGGCCACCTCCAGCCCGGCGATCAGGGGCCGGCGATAGGGCTCGTGCAGGCGGTCGGAAAGGGCAAGTGAAAGAAGCGCGGTATCCCCCTCTCGCAGGGCGGAAAGCAGCACGGCAACGTGCGTGCCGTTGTGCACCGCATCGGCAAAGGGAACGATAGGGGGCAGCACGCTGCGTGCCCGGCTGGTGGTCAGCTCAAAATCCGGCACCAGCGCGCAAAAATGCAGCGTGGGTGAAACGGGTACGCTTGTCGCGTACGGATGGCCGTTTTCTACCAAGCAGGCGGTAAAGCCGCCAAAGGTGGCGGGGGCTACGTTATCGGGGTGCCCCTCTAACTCATTGGCGATCTCAAAAATATCGGTTTTGCTGAGGCCAAGCGAAAGCAGCTCGTTTGCCCCCATGGCGCCCCCCACGAACAGCGTGGCCGAGGAGCCAAGGCCGCGAGAAACAGGCACGTTCGTCTCTATATGCAGAGATACCGGGCACGCCTCACGCCCGGCGCGGCGGCAGGCGGCGCGAAAGGCGACCAGCGCCAAATTATCCTCATTGGCGTAGGCAGCCGGGCAGCCGGTGACCGTGGTGGTTGCCGCGTGCGCAAAGGTGAGCATATTATAAATGTTGAAGGCGCAGCCAAGCGAATCAAAGCCGGGGCCAATATTGGCCGAGGTGCCGGGAACGCGAATCGTTACCGAGCCCATTCCTTTTCCTCCGTTTTTCCGTAGACATAGGTGGGCATATCGGCCACCTCGCAGATAGCGGTATGTATCACCGGGCGGCTGGCAACAGCGGCAAGCGGCGCGGGGATAGCCGTGCCGGTCTCACGCGCAAGGCGCTCCATATCGGCAAATTCATCCTCGCTTGCGGGCAGGTCGAGCGCAGCCAGCACGGTGCGCGAGAATTTATAGGGCGAGGCGGTGGAAAGGATCACGGTAGGTGCCTCGTTTGATGTGTCTGAGGCAAGCCACTTTTCATACACGGCAAAGCCTACGGCGGTGTGCGGATCCATCAGGTAATGGTGCTTTTCGTAATAGCGGCGGATAACGGCCTTAGTCTCTTCATCGTCAGCCCAGGCAGCCCAAAATTCCTTAGCAAGGGCGGCACGGGTCTCTTCGCCAAGCGAATAAGCGCCACTCTCCTTCAGGCTCTTCATCATCTCAGCCGTTTTCTCTGCCCCGCAGAACATACAAAGCAGGCGCTCAAGATTGCTGGAGATCAGAATATCCATCGAGGGCGACGAGGTGAGGTGGAAATCACGGCGGCGGTCATAGGTGCCGTTTGCAAAGAAATCAGAAAGCACGTTGTTTTCATTCGAGGCACAAACCAGGCGGCCAACCGGCAGGCCCATCTGCTTGGCAAAATAGCCGGCTAAAATATCGCCAAAGTTGCCGGTAGGAACCACGAAATTCACCGGGTCGCCAAGGTTGATGCGCCCTGCATTCAAAAGGTCGCGGTAGGATTTGAAATAATAGGCGATCTGCGGTGCCAGACGGCCGATGTTGATGGAATTGGCGCTGGAGAAGCGCATGTTCCCCGCAGGCGTTACGGTGGCAAAGATGTTCTTCACGCCGGTCTGCGCATCGTCAAAATTACCGCGCACGGCGCAAACGGCGGTATTCTTGCCGTCGCAGGTGACCATCTGCTTCTTCTGCGCGGGGCTTACGCCGCCATCGGGATAGAACACGATGATGCGCGTACCGGGCACGCCCGAAAAGCCGGAAAGAGCGGCACTGCCGGTATCACCGCTGGTAGCGGTGAGAATGCAGATCTCATCCGTGATGCCGCACTTTTTGGCGGCCATGGTCAAAAGGCGCGGCAAAAGAGAAAGCGCCACGTCCTTAAAGGCGCAGGTCGGGCCGTGCCACAGCTCCATCGAATAGGCATCGCCTACCGGCGCTAAGGGCGAAATATCACCGTTTTCAAAAGCGGTATCGTAAGAGGCGGCAACGGCCTCGGCCAGCTCTGCCTCGGTAAAATCATCAAACAAACGGGAAAGCACAGCCACCGAGATCTCGGTCTGGCTCATGCCGGCAAGCGCCTCCATCGGGAAGGGCAAAAACTGCTCAGGCAGGTAAAGGCCGCCATCCGGCGCAATCCCCTCGGTGATCGCCTCGGCTGCTGAGCGGCGCAATTCAAAATTTCTTGTACTAAAATACTTCATTTTCCTGGATAACCCCTTGATTTTTTCTCATTTTCATGGTAAAATAACGATTATAATATATGATACAACATTTTGAAGGCAATTGCAAGTTTTTTTTGCAAAGTTGAGACAGAAAGGTAAAAAATATGAAAGTGGCAATTTTGGGCTTCGGCACTGTCGGCTCCGGCGCGTATGACGTGATTCAGGGCAGCAGCTGCGGCCTGACCGTAAAGCGCGTGCTGGACGTACGCGTGCCTGCCGGCTATGAGGAGCTGGTAACGACCGATTATAACGTCATTCTTTCCGATCCCGAGATCGAGATCGTGGCAGAGGCGATCGGCGGCCTGCACCCGGCCTATGAATTTGTAACCGCGGCCCTGCGCGCAGGCAAGCACGTGGTCAGTGCGAACAAGCATCTGATCTGCCACTATTATAAGGAGCTGCACGAGCTGGCAGCCGAGCACGGCTGTGAGCTGCGCTTCACGCCGGCCGCCGGCGGCGGTATCCCTTGGCTATACAACCTGCGCCGTGCCGCCCGCTGTGATGAGATAGAATCGCTGCGCGGTATTATGAACGGCACGACCAACTATATTCTGGATGCGATGCAAAGCCTGGGCAGCGATTTTGCCGAGGTGCTTTCCACCGCACAGCAGCTTGGCTATGCTGAGGCGGATCCCTCCGCTGATATCGACGGCTGGGACGTTCGCCGCAAGTGCGCCATCTCTGCCTCGCTTGCCTTCCACACCGTACTGGGTGAGGACGACGTGCCTACCTTAGGCATCCGCCACATCACGCAGGAGGATATTGCTTATTTCACCTCGTTAGGCCTTTGCTGTAAGCTGCTCGCCACGGCACGCAAGGTAGGTGACCGTGTGACCGCCTACGTAGAGCCCACCCTGCTTCCGGCAGATGCGATCGAGGGCTCGATCGGCTCTAACTTCAACTGCATTTCCCTGTGGGGCAAATACGTCGGTTGCCTGTCCTTCGTTGGCCAGGGTGCCGGTAAATACCCCACCGGCTGTGCGCTGGTGCAGGACATGATCGACATTATGGAATGCTCCGGCAAAACGCCCATTTCGCTTGGTGCCCCGGTGATGGATCAAACCGTCTGCCCGCACCGCTACTATATTCGTACAAACGCCTCTGTTCCTGCTGCGTGGATCGAGCGGCGCGATGGCAATCGCTATATGACCCGCCCGCTGAACCGCAACGAGATCCATTCGTTCGCAGAAGAGGCTACAAATATTGACCCGCAGACATTCTTGGCGGGATTGGAGGACAACTTAGCATGAAAATCGTAAAATTCGGCGGCTCTTCGCTTGCTTGCGGCGAGACCTTTCAGCGTGTAAAGGAGATCGTAACAGCCGACCCCACCCGCACCATCGTCGTCGTTTCTGCCCCCGGCAAGCGCCGCTCGAGCGACAATAAGGTAACCGACCTGCTCTACGTTTGCCACGCGCACCTGCGCTACAAGGTAAGCTTTGACGATATCTGGAGCGATATCGCCAGCCGCTACCGCGAGATCGCCGCTACCTGCGGCCTCTCTGACAATATCGAAAAGTACCTTGAGGAGGTTCGCGCAGGCATGACCCGCTCTGCCAGCGTAGACGATATCGTTTCGCGCGGCGAATACCTCAACGCCATTTTGATGGCGGAATACCTGGGCTACGAGTTCGTAGATGCCGCCCGCTGGCTGCATTTCGACTATGACGGCAGCGTAGATTATGAAAAGACCTACGAGGCTCTGCGTGAGCTGCATGCTACCCATCCCCGTATGGTTCTGCCCGGCTTCTACGGCACCCTGCCGGATGGCCGCCTGCACGTATTCTCCCGCGGCGGCTCTGACGTGACCGGCGCGCTGGCCGCAGCCGCACTCTCGGCCGAGAGCTACGAGAACTGGACCGATGTTTCCGGCATTATGATGGCTGACCCGAAGATCGTTGAAGATCCGAAGATCATCAGCCGCATCACCTTCAGCGAGATGCGCGAGCTTTCCTACATGGGTGCCGAGGTGCTGCACCAGGAGACCGTGTTCCCCGTTCGCCAGGCAAACATCCCGCTGTATATTAAGAACACCAAGGCACCGGACGATCCCGGCACCCTGATCATGGAGACCTTTGACGATGAGAACGACGATGAGCGCACGCGCTTTATCACCGGTATCACCGGCAAAAAGCACTACTCGATCATCACCATCAGCAAGACCAGCATGACCGATGACATCAGCTTCGTTCGCCGCGTGCTGGAGATCACCGAAAAATACAACCTGACCGTAGAGCACATCCCCAGCAGCGTAGACAGCTTCTCGCTGGTGATCGCCACCAAGGCACTCTCGAACTGCCTGCACGCCCTGATCGCCGATATCCAGGCCGAGTGTAATCCCGATAGCGTTCGCGTATGTGACGGTATCAGCCTGGTAGCCGTAGTAGGCCGCCGTATGGCAGGTGCACCCGGCGTTTCGGGTAAGATCTTCGCTACGCTTGGTGAGCGCGGCATCAACATTCGCATGGTAGAGCAGGGCTCGGACGAGATCAACATCATCGTTGGCGTGCAGGATGCCGACTTTACCACCACTATCCAGACCCTGTACAACAGCTTTACTTAATAAAAAGGAGAAAACCATGAAGCAGTATCGTGTAGCGATTCTCGGCGCAACCGGCGAGGTTGGCCGTGAAATGATGAAAATTTTAGAAGAGCGCCAGTTCCCTCTTGCCGAGCTGAAGCTCCTCGCCTCCTCTCGCAGCGCCGGCAAAAAGATGACCTTTGCCGGTAAGGAGCTGACGGTAGAAGAGGCTACCAAGGATAGCTTTGCCGGCATGGATATCGTGCTGGGCGCCGCCTCGGCCGACCTGGCGCGTGAGCTGGCTCCCGCCATCAACGCAGCCGGCGCCGTATTCGTTGACAACTCCAGCGCCTTCCGTATGCAGGATGACGTGCCGCTGGTGGTGCCGGAGATCAACCCCGAGGATGCCCTGAAAAACCACGGCATTATCTCGAACCCGAACTGCTCGACCATCATCACCCTGATGGCTGTGAAGGGCATCAATCGTCTTTCCCCCATCCGCGCCATGATCGCCTCGACCTACCAGGCCGTTAGCGGTGCCGGTGCCGGTGGCCCCATCGAGCTGGCAGCACAGACCAAGGCGCTGGCCGCCGGCGAGCCGGTAGAGTGCAAGACCTTCCCCTATCAGATCGCCGAGAACCTGATCCCGCAGATCGGCTCCTTTAATGATGACGGCTATACCACCGAGGAAATGAAGATGCAGAAGGAGGGCCGCAAGATCCTTCACCTGCCCGACCTGCGCGTGACCTGCACCTGCGTGCGCGTGCCCGTCGTTCGCTCGCACTCTATCTCGGTTTCGGTATTTACCGAAAAGGAGCTGTCACCCGAAGAGGTGAAGGCCGCTATTGCTGAGGAAGCAGGCTGCCGCCTGGTGGATGACCCGGCAAATAAGAAGTACCCCATGCCGCTGGATACCAGCGACCAGGATATCGTATTCGTTGGCCGTATCCGCCCGGATATCGCTTTTGAGAACGGTATTGCCCTGTGGTGCAGCGGTGACCAGGTACGTAAGGGTGCCGCCACCAACGCCATTCAGATCGCCGAGCTGCTGATCGAGAAGTAAGAAATTAAGTAAAACCGCCCGTGTAGCACACGGGCGGTTCTTTTTTTATGCGGCCGTTTTTATAGGAGAGGATATCATCCTCCCGCGCGGCGGAGAGGTAAGCGCCGCTTTCTGTTATCCTTCCGCTCTTCTTACTGTCATCCTGAGGGAGTGAAACGACCGAAGGATCTTTTCGAGCGAAGCGAGAAATTCCCTGCCAATACTACTCCCTGTTTCGCCTGACGGCGAAAAGATCCTTCACTTCGTTCAGGATGACAGAAAAAGAGAAAGGCTGGTGCGGGTCGTCGAGGGCGCCGTCCCCTACGGGGGTTGGGGCGGGCACCTTGTAGGGGCAAAAGGACGATCACTCGAAAGACGTAAAAAAGCCACGGCCGAAGCCGTGGCTTTTTGTTCGTTACGGTTTGTCGAAGCGATCCTCAGGAAGAGCATTCCCTTCACCCGACAAAAACGGATCTTCGCTGTTTTCGCCCGGGAACATACCCAAGCCGAGATCAAATCCAAACATGATCGACTCGGCGGAGAAGAGCAGAAGCTCTACCTCAGGGGATACGTACGTACCGCCGCATGATCAAGCAACGTCGTTTGCGACCTTGCACAGCGTCAGCATAGCATCCAGCAGGTCAAGCAGCTCTGCGCTGCCGGTGCCCTGCATACGTGCTACATAAGACTCTACCGAGTAGGTCAGCACGCCGGACTGCTGATCACCATTCTGATCAACAACGCGGAAGTAGAAGGCATCACCAAAGTTCACAGTGGGGATCTCTACGTCAACGTAGTACTTGCCATTGCTGTTTCTCTTCAGAACCAGATTCTTCAGGTTTCTGGGAGTCTCGAAGGAGGCATCCTCATCCATCTGCAGAGCCCAGCCGCTGATATTAGCGGTGCTGTCTACGTAGATGCGCATGCTGATGGTCTCTTCAACAACCAGCGTAGCGCCGCTGATCTCAGCCTTGCCATCAAACTCGGTCAGGTTGTAAACGTCCTTAGGAGTGATGGAGGGCAGAACAGGCATCTCATCCGGAACGAGGAACTCAAAAGGCTCAACATCGAAATACTCGTTGGCAGCGGCAGCATAGTTGAGCAGTGCGCCGGCAGTCTTCTTCATTTCGTTATCCGTCTCGGGAGACTCGAGCACCAAGGTAGCATACTTAGAAACGCTGAACAGTTCGCCTTCTTCTTTCATCAGCTTCATCAGCTTCATCAGCATCAGCAGATCACGAATATCGCCATACTGCATTGTGTCCTCAATATTCGGGTAGGTAGAGCCATCCTCATATATGATGAGGGGCATGACAATGTAGTTGGTGGAGAGATCCTTTGCGGAAACAGCAGGCAGACGGAACATGAAGTCAACATCTGCAAAGAAAGCACCCTCAGCCGTGTTATCCTGTACCCAAGTAGCAGGAACCATACCGAATTCGAGCTTCTCGTTACAGTACATCATCATCACGCCGTAAGGAATCTTGAAGCCTTCCTCGCCGGCATCGCCCTTAACGTAGTCGGTACGCGGTGCGTTCAGGCTTGCATAGATATCCAGCGTAAAGCCCTCAACGTATTCAACGGAGTTATCATCAATAAACTCGAAGGTCTTGTTTGCGGTCAAAATGTTGGTTGCATAGTAGCCGTGCTTCAGCGGAACCTGACCAACGGTAACACCACCGCCGGTAACAATGGGCTTAGAGGGAACCTCATTGTAGTTGATGGTAGGATTGATGATGAACATACGGGAAGCGCTGTCATCCTTGAATGCGCGAACCTCAATGGTATCGCCCTTCTTGACGTCGAGGTTCAGCTCACCGTCTGCACGGAACATAGCCAGCAGGTTGCCCTCGTCAGTCGGTAGGGGCTCATTGGAAGGAGCGTAGGAATTTGCGCTCTTGTAGTAGTAGTACTCAGCATCTACCGGTGCGATCTTAATGCCGTTGTGGTAGATGGCAAAGCCACCGGAAACGTAACCGTAAGGGTCGGAGGAGTTGGTCTCACGCTGCAGCTGGAGGTTAGCGAAATCAACGGTGATATTACCGCTCATTTCAGCAGTGTACTGAACAGCTACGTTGTAGCGGCCATCTGCAACAACAGTATCGGACATAGCGAAACGGCCTGTCGAATACATAGCAGCGGTACTACCATCCCAAGGTCTGTTGTTGAAGCTGAAGCGAATCTCAGCGCTCTGGCCGTAGTTAAACGGAATGAACTTGCCAGCACCGATATCATATACACCAGCCTTCCAGCCACCGTTGTAGGTAACGCTGTTGTCGGCATTGTAGGTAGGCAGGTTGGTGTGGAAGGTAGTAGCGGCAGCCACGATGGGCATCAGACGAACGGTCTCGTTCGGCATGGTGAAGGACTGGCCATCGGCATAGTCAACTACGCCATCGCCATCAGCATCCCAACCAAGGAATGCGCCGGAGCCTGCATACTCGGGCAGGGTCACGCGCTCGCCAGCCACAGCAGGAACGACCTGTGCAACCGGGTTCGGCAGCTTGATAAAGAGCTGGTCGTCATCAAAGGTTCTTGTGTAGCTGACAGAGGAAGCTACGTAAACGGCGGCATGGAATTCGCCGGCCTTGACCATGATCTCGATATTCTCACCCTTTTCAACGAACAGGTTGTTCAGCAGGGTCAGATCGGTATCATTGATGTCATCCTGTGCGTAGTGCCAATCACCAACGTTGGTGTAGGAGCCACCGGCAGTCGGCCATACCATGATGCCGCCTACGAAGATAGCCATATAATCGGTCGAGGAGGGGTCGGCGATAATGTTATCGATCGTTACGTTCACGTAACCGGCATTAGGAGCCGTAAAGGCGTAAGCAGCGTTCCAAGAGCCGGTCGGGCAGGCACCCATCCACGGGCCCCAGTAGCCGCCCAGACGGTCGGTCTTGTTCAGCCAGTTGAAGGCCGGGTGGGCATCCCCCAGGCCGCCCTTATTAGAGGGAGAAACGAACCAGCCGTCAGAGAAGCGGGAAGGACCAGCCTTCCAAACGTTATCGTCGACATTATAAAGCGTATCCAGCACCTGAACATCATTAAAGTTCGAGGCGTTGTGGCCAAGCAGCGACCAGCCGCCGGGCATCTGCACCTTATAGTTACCATCATAGCTGACCTCGTTACGGCTGAAGGAGGCATCGTAGATGATGGCGGTAGCAAAGATGTTCTCCGTGATCTCGATCACGTCACCGGCAAAGCCGTCAGCAACACCGTCGCCGGTCCACTCGTAGCCGCCAAACACCTGGTCAGCGCCCGTCTTGTATTCAGGCAGGGTCACCTTACCGCCAACAGCCTCTACGGTGGTAGAGTTGTTCTGGTCCTTAATGCGGAAGAAAACATCATCCTCATCCCACAGCTTGGTGTAGGTTACGGTCATGTTCATATGGTTGCCACGGCAGGTCCAGTAGCCGTCGCCACCGCGAACGAGGAAGGTGATCTCGTCACCCTTTTCAACGTATACGTTGCTCAGGTAATCGTAGGTGTCAGTTTCCTTCGCCTCAGCCAGAACGTCAACGCGCGTACCGTCAACCTGCGAGGCGGAATAGAACCAGCTGCCCTTGTCGGTGTACTTGCCCTCTACCACCGGCCAAATCATCTTGCCGTTGTGGAAGATAGCAAAGGAAGCAGCCGCATTGCCGTTGCCAATAATGGCAGCGGAAAGCGTAGAAAGCGTATCGATATCGATCTTGATCTCACCGGTATGCTCGGTCACGTAGCGCCAGCCGGCCGTATACAGCCAGTGGGCTGCAAAGGTGTGCGTGCCGTTGCTATAGCCCCAGGTGTCGTTTCTGCCGGGCTGAACAGCACCGTAATATGCGGTTTCGCTATTGCCCCAGCCGGTGCTCTTCGCATCAGTCAGATAAATATCGCTAACGTCTTCACGCAGATAACTGTTGTTGTCCATCGGGCGAACGATATCCAGCGTGTAGGTCGTGTCCATGCTGTCCTTATGGTAGGAAACGTAGCTCCAGTTGCCCGAGAACATAGCGGTAGAGCCACCCTTGATCTCAACCTTTGCCTGATGCTCAGAAGAACTCGTCTTGGTCACGGTCGGATCGGGGGTAGAGCCCTCGTCAGGCGCCTTCCCAACAACGGCCTTTACGTCGTCGGTATAGCCGCGCTGTACCACGATGGTGCCGTCCGGCGAATAGTCGGCGGCGCCGTCACCGTTAATGTCCCAGCCGAGGAGGACGCCATCCTCCACGCCGTAGGCAGGGCATTCTACCAGGTCGCCGTAATTGGCGTTGACCTTTTCGTAGACTGCGCCGTCTACGTCATAAGTCGGGGGCCAAGCGGGCTTAGG
>JAZQVK010000153.1:0-1872 GCA_045631765.1 Eubacteriales bacterium | reverse complement strand
AAATAAAAGCTGCCATCGAGCTCGATGGCAGCTTTTATTTGTCATTAGTCTTCAGCGGTCAGAATCTCGAGATCAGCATCGCTTTCCTCGAAGCTCAGCTCCTCAGGAATGTCGTAGGTCTCGTCCAGGCTGATGTCCACGTTCTTCTTTTTCTTAAGCTTTGCCTTGAGATTGTTGGCAACGGCTACGCTCTTATCCTTGACGCGGATAGCGGCAGCCTTGATCTTGTGTCTGTTCTGTACGGCAAAAATAATGCCTGCGGTCAGTGCTGCAGCGGAAACTGCGCTGATGATCGCGGTCAGAACGATGGTACGGGTGCTGTTATTGTTTTCCATGTTGTGCTCCTTTCATCCCTTGACGCGCAAGGGGATTGGTGATACCTTACTAATATATCACAAAAAGCGCAAAAGCGCAATGCCTTTTTCTGTAAATTCACAAATTGTTTATGGATGAAGGCGAAATGCGCCGAAAAAATGCGGGTTATTGTTGCAAAAATGCGTGCGGTGTGTTACAATAAAAGTAACAAAGATAAAAAGGATTGCTTATGAAATATTATCTTGCCCCCATGGAGGGGTTGACAGACAGCGTGTACCGCACGGCACACCATAAAATCTTTGGCGGAGTGGACCGCTATTATACACCGTTTCTCTCGCCTACCGAGGTACATAGACTGACACCGCGTGAAGTACGCGAGCTGGATCCCGCAAACAATCCCGCGCCCACCGTGCCGCAGCTGCTTTGCAAAAATGCGGATGACTTTTTGTGGATGTCCGGGGAGATCGCAGCGCGCGGATATGGTGAGGTCAATCTCAATTTGGGCTGCCCCTCGGGTACGGTCACGGCTAAGAAAAAGGGATCGGGCTTGCTGGCGGAGACCGATATGCTGGAGCAGTTTCTTGACCGCATTTATGCTGCTTGTCCCATTGATATTTCCATCAAAACCCGTATCGGCTATCAGGATGCGGACGAGCTGGAGGATATTCTTGCCATTTATAACAAATATCCCGTCAAGGAGTTGACCGTACATCCTCGAACGGGTAAGGAAATGTACCGCGGTGTGCCGCATCTGGACGCTTACGAGTACGTTTGCAAAAATACGGATATTCCTTTGTGCTACAACGGAAACGTCAGCACGCGCGCGGATGCCGCGTATATTGCCGAGCGTTTCCCGAAGACAGGGGCGATCATGTTAGGCAGGGGACTCTTGTCTTGCCCTGCGCTGCTTTCGGGCAAGCCGATCACGCGTGCCTTGATGATGGAATTTCACCGCGAGCTGACCGACCGTTATCGCGTCATTTTGGGGGATTACGCTACCTCGGGACGCATGAAGGAGATATGGCTGCTCATGAGCGGGACGTTCGAGCAGGACAAAAAATATATCAGGCGCTTGCAGCAAGCCAAGACCTATGAGGAAATGGATGGCGCGGTGACCGCCATGATCTGTGAGCTGCCCCTCAAACCGCGCGAAACGTATGAAACACGATCCGAGAGTTTACCGAATTTGTGATTTTGGGAGGTTTTTATGAAAAGAGCAGTGGCCTTTATACTGATGATCCTACTGTTTGTGTGTGCCGTATTGCCCATTATGGCAGAGCAGAGCCCCATTGTAAGCGATAATCCCATCAAGATCAGGGCTTATGATCCCACCACGGACAGCCAAAAATCTGCACATCAGGTGCATCCCGGTGAGGTGTACGGTGCGCATTTGAGCCTTGGCGCATCCTTTAACGGGCTTGCTTACTGTCTGCCTACCTGGAGCACGACCGATTCGGACGCCACGCTGGCGCTTTATGCATGGAATGAAACGTATGACAAAACGGTGGCAGCTGAGCCTATCGCGCAGGCGCGATTTGAAAACGTGCGCGACTGTCA
>JAZQVK010000152.1:0-2856 GCA_045631765.1 Eubacteriales bacterium | reverse complement strand
AGCAGGAGCGCGTTGTTGAGCATGAGACCTGGCTGATGGATCACAAGACCGAGCTGGAGGCGAACCGCCGTGAGCGTGAAAAGCTGGATACGCTTCTTTCCGAAATCGACAGCAGCCGCCAAACGGTAGAAGCCGACAACGACGATTTTGCCAAGCGCCTTACCGAGCTGAAGCTGCAGATCCGCAACAAGCATAACCAAAAGGATCTGTGCGCAGAGACGGATAACCGCAACAAGCGCAAGCTGGAGCGCCTGACAGAGGAATATGACCGCCTAAGCTCGAGGCTCTATGATGATTACGAGCTGACCGCCGAGGATGCCAGACGTCTGGATTACCCGCCCGTTACGGCTGAAAATCACAGCCAGTATGCTGCCACACAGGCTGAATGCCGCCAAAAGATCAAAGCACTCGGCTCTGTCAACGTAGCGGCGATCGAGGAATACGATCAGGTCAAGGAGCGGTACGAAACACTCTCTGAGCAGGTTGGCGACCTTAATCATTCGTACGAGGAGCTGACCGGCGTGATCAGCAAGATCGAAACCGAAATGAAGGCCAGCTTTGTCACCGCCTTTACTGAGATCAACCGTAATTTCGGCATCGTATTCCGCGAGCTGTTCGGCGGCGGCCAGGCAGAGCTGTTCTTGACTGACCCCGAGGACGTTTTGAACTGCGGTATCGAGATCAAGGCGGCGCCTCCCGGCAAGATCATTAAGAGCCTGGCGTTGCTTTCCGGTGGTGAGCAGGCCTTTGTTGCCTGTGCGCTTTTCTTCGCTATTTTGAAGGTAAATCCCACCCCGTTCTGCCTGTTAGACGAGATCGAGGCGGCGCTGGACGAGGTAAACGTTTATCGCCTGGGCGAATACATCAAGAAATTCTGCGGTGAAACGCAGTTTATTCTGATCACGCACCGCCGCGGCACCATGCAGATCGCCGATCGGCTGTACGGTGTTACCATGCCGGAGCGCGGTATTTCCAGGGTCATTGCGCTGGATATGAACGAAATGGAAAGCAGAAGTAAGGAGTTTACAGATGGGCTTCTTTGAGAAGTTAAAAAGTGGATTACAGAAAACCAAAAACGCCCTGTTCGGCAAGATCGACAACCTGCTGAAGAGCTTTGTCCGTATCGACGAGGACTTTTTGGATGAATTAGAGGAGCTGCTGATCACCGCCGACGTAGGGGTAGAGACCAGCGAGGAGATTTTAGACACGCTGCGCGAAAGGATCCGCGAGGGGCGCATCAAGGAGTCGGATGACGTGCGCCTGGCTCTGCGCGAGATCGTGCGCGAGCTGATTGGCGAGCACGAGCCGCTTAACCTTTCCACCTCTCCCTCTGTTATTTTGGTGATCGGTGTCAACGGCGTTGGCAAAACAACCTCGATCGGTAAGATCTCTGCTGCCCTGAAGCAGGAAAAAAAGAAGGTCGTGGTTGCCGCGGCCGATACCTTCCGTGCTGCGGCCACCGAGCAGCTTGCCATTTGGTGTGAGCGCAGCGGCGTTGACTTGATCAAGCAAGGGCAGGGGGCTGACCCGGCTTCGGTGGTATATGATGCCATTCAGGCCGTAAAGAGCCGCCACGCCGACGTATTGCTGATTGATACGGCGGGGCGCCTGCACAACAAAAAGAACCTGATGGACGAGCTTGCAAAGATCAACCGTGTCATCGGGCGCGAGCTGCCGGATAGCGCACGCGAGACCCTGCTGGTCTTGGATGCCACCACCGGCCAAAACGCCGTTAGCCAGGCAAAGGAATTCAAGAATGCCGCTGATATCACCGGCTTGATCTTAACAAAGCTGGATGGCACCGCTAAGGGTGGTATCGTTTTGTCTATCCGGCGTGAGCTGGGCATTCCTGTAAAATTTATCGGAGTTGGAGAGCAGATCGACGATATGCGCCCGTTTGAAGCCGGCGCGTTTGTCGACGCCTTGTTTGAATAATATGAAAATTGTATTAGCCTCTCGAAACAAAAAGAAAATTAACGAGGTGCTGACCCTGCTTAGGGAGCACGGCATGGCAGATATCTCTGTCCTTTCACTGGATGATATCGGCATGACTGATGAGATCGAAGAAAACGGCACTACCTTCGCGGAAAACGCCATCATCAAAGCCTCGGTTCCCGCCTCGCTTGGCTACATCGGCATTGCGGATGATTCCGGCCTGGCTGTGGATGCACTGGGCGGTGCGCCGGGTGTGTATTCCGCGCGCTACGCGGGCGAGCCGTGCGATGATGAAAAGAATAACCAAAAGCTGCTTGCCGAGCTGGCAAACACTCCGGACGAGGAGCGCACAGCCCAATACGTTTGCGCCATGGCCTGCGTATTTCCGGATGGGCGCCAATTCACCGTAGAAGGCAGCTGTAAGGGGCGTATCCTGCGTGAATATCACGGCGACGGTGGCTTTGGCTATGATCCGCTCTTCTATTACCCGGGCTATCAAAAAACCTTTGCCGAGATCACGCCCGAAATGAAGAACCGTGTGAGCCACCGCGGCAAGGCGATCAACGATTTCTGTAAAAAGCTTTCCGAGATGCTGGTGTTCCCGCCGGCGCTCTCCAGCAAAAATCGCGCCTATCTGCGCTCTCTTGCCAACAATATGCAGCCCATCTTCCAAATCGGTAAGGGCGGCATCACCGGCGAGATCTGCAAACAGCTTTCAAACGCCTTAGAGGCACGCGAGCTGATCAAGATCACGGTGCTGGAGACCTGCTACGTTTCCGCTAAGGAAGCCGCCGAAATGATTGCCGACGTGATCGGTGCTAACGTAGTGGCCGTTACCGGCCGTAAAATCGTGCTTTACCGAGAATCTACCGAAAACAAAAAGATCTTTTTATGATGAAAAAAGAGCGCATCGGCATCTAT
>JAZQVK010000151.1:0-3296 GCA_045631765.1 Eubacteriales bacterium | reverse complement strand
GGAGGTCATCGGTTCGATTCCGATTACTCACCCCAGAAAGAGAAGGACACGCAAGGTTCGTGTCCTTTTCCTTTTTTCTTTGTTTTTTGCCCCCACTTTTTGGTCATTTTTCATAGTTTTTTCAAAAAAAGTACATATTTTTTTAGACAATCGACGAAAATCGGTTGCAATTTCAAAATTGATGCGCTATAATAAATATAGATAAATAATAGTAAGGGGGCTATGCCGTGCAAAACGATCATACACAATGCGCAAAAAACACGGAGCTTGCTCCATATCTTTTTCACCAAGGCACCAATTTTCACGCATATCATTACTTGGGTGTGCATCGGGCAGAGGGCGGAACAAGGGATACCTATGTGTTTCGCACCTGGGCTCCCAATGCCACCCGAATTTTTGTTGTTGGCGATTTTAATCATTGGCGCGAGAGCGACGAAATGCACCGGGTAACCGACCGTGGCATCTTCGAGCTGGTTTATCAAGCCGATAAGCCGATCGAGGGGGCCTGCTATAAGCTGCGCATCTATTCGGATGCCGGCGTGCATGATAAGGCCGACCCGTATGCCTTCGCCTCAGAAACGCTGCAAAACACCGCCTCGATCATTCATACCGAAACCGCCTATGCATGGACGGATAGCAGCTGGCTGCGCGGGCGGCGTGCCATTTCGGAAAAGGCGCACTTTTACAGCGCGCCGATGAATATCTACGAGATCCATGCCGGCTCGTTTATCACGCGGGAGGGCAGGGCGAATACGGAGGGGGATGCCTACCTCAACTACCGCGAGCTGGCCGCCGAGCTGGTGCCGTACCTCATGCAAATGGGGTATACGCACGTTGAGCTGTTGCCGATCGCTGAGCACCCGTTTGACGGCTCCTGGGGCTATCAGGTCTGTGGCTATTATGCGCCTACCTCACGTTACGGAACGCCGGAGGATTTCAAGTTCTTCGTCAACGAGCTGCACCGCCACCATATCGGTGTGATCATGGACTGGGTGCCGGCCCACTTCCCAAAGGACGAGCACGGGCTGTACGAGTTTGATGGCAGGCCTCTTTACGAATACCAGGGGCGCGACCGTCAGGAAAGCGCCAGCTGGGGAACTCGCTTTTTTGACGTGGGGCGTGAGGAGGTGCAATCCTTCCTCGTCTCAAACGCGCTGTTCTGGCTGCGGGAATACCATATCGACGGTCTGCGTGTCGATGCCGTTGCCTCGATGCTGTATTTGGATTATGATCGCAGCCCGGGTGAATGGGTGCCCAACGCCCACGGCGATAATAAGAATTTAGAGACGATCGCCTTCTTCCAAAAGCTGAATTCAGCGGTGTTCGGCGAATTTGGTGACGTGCTGATGATTGCCGAGGAATCTACCTCCTGGCCTATGATCACCAAGCCGGTCTACCAGGGTGGTCTGGGCTTTAATTTCAAATGGAACATGGGCTGGGCAAACGATATGTATGCCTATCTGGAGACGGATCCGCTATACCGCATGTACTGCCATGACAAGCTGACGTTTTCCATGATGTACGCCTTTGATGAAAATTACATTCTGCCCATCTCACACGATGAGGTGGTGCACGGCAAACGCTCGCTGATCGACAAATGCCATGGCGATTACGAGCAGAAGTTTGCGACAGACCGTACGTTCTTTGCCTACATGATGGCGCACCCCGGTAAGAAAATGACCTTTATGGGCTGCGAATACGGTCAATTCCGCGAATGGGATTACGAAAACCAGTTAGAGTGGTTTATGTGTGATTATCCGCGCCATGCGCAGCTGCGGCTGATGGTGGGCGACCTGAATCGCCTTTACTTACAGGAATCCTGTTTGTGGGAGGATGATTTTTCCTGGGGCGGCTTCCGCTGGATCTACCCCGATCGCAAGGAGGATAACGTTTCCTGCTTCGCGCGTCGCAACCTGCGCGGCGAGGAGCTGATCGCGGTTTTCCATTTCTCGCCCGTTATGCGAGCGAATTATGAAATTCCAGGCCTTGCCCCCGGGGAATACGAGCTGCTGCTGAATACGGATGACGCGCGCTACGGCGGCGCGGGAACGCCGCTTTCCTGCACCCGGCTGGTGGGGGATGATGGCGTTCTTCGTCTGACGCTTCCGCCCCTTACGGCACTTTATTTTAAGAAAAAATTCATTGATGGGAGGCTCATATAATTATGTTCAAGCATAAAGAATGCGTTGCCATGCTGCTGGCAGGCGGTCAGGGGAGTCGTTTGTACACGCTGACTGAGAAAACAGCAAAGCCCGCCGTTCCCTTTGGCGGTAAATATCGGATCATTGATTTTCCTCTCTCAAACTGCATCAACTCCGGCATTGATACGGTAGGCGTTTTAACGCAATATCAGCCTCTTGCATTGAACGAGTATATCGGTAACGGCCAGCCATGGGATCTTGACCGTTCCTCCGGCGGCGTTATGGTGCTGCCGCCCTACCAGGGCAAGGACGGTGCCGCCTGGTATAAGGGAACCGCCAATGCTATTTTCCAAAATCTGAACTTTATTGATCGCTATGATCCTGAATACGTGCTCATTCTTTCGGGTGACCATATCTATAAGATGGATTACAGTGCGCTGATCGCTGCTCACAAGGAGCGAAAGGCAGACTGTACCATCGCGGTGATCGACGTGCCGATTGAGGAGGCAAGCCGTTTCGGTATTATGAATACCGACGAAGATGGGCGTATTATTGAGTTTGAGGAAAAGCCCAAGCACCCCAAGAGCACCAATGCCTCGATGGGGATTTATCTCTTCAGCCACGACGTGCTGAAGGAGTATCTGATCCGGGATGAAAACACCCCCGGTTCGGCCAACGATTTTGGTAAAAACATCATTCCCGCACTGCTCAACGATGGCAAGCGCCTGTTCGCCTATAGCTTCTCCGGCTATTGGAAGGACGTTGGCACGATCAAGAGCCTGTGGGATGCCAACATGGATCTTTTGGGTGAGGAGCCTACCTACAACCTGCATGATCGCTGGTTCCGCATCTATTCGCGTACGCCGGCGCTGCCGCCGCATTTTATCGGCACGGGCAGCTCGGTGCACAATGCCGTGGTGACCGAGGGTGACACGATCTACGGTACGGTAGAAAACTCCGTTCTCTTCAGTGGTGTTACCGTAGAGGCGGGTGCCGTTGTGCGTGATGCGGTCATCATGCAGGGCTGCACGATCAAGCGTGGCGCTACCGTACAGTATGCCATTTTGGATTCCGATGCGGTCATCGGCGAGGGTGCCGTGGTTGGCGAAAAATGCGATGGCGAGCAAAAGATCGCCGTAGTGGGTAACGGTGTGT
>JAZQVK010000150.1:0-8164 GCA_045631765.1 Eubacteriales bacterium | reverse complement strand
GTATGAACCGACGGCCTCTTTTACGCTGGATATATGGTTTTTTTGCCGCAGAATGGGAAAGAAAGCAACGCGACCCTATTTACAGAAAAGAAAAAGAGTGGTATGATAGAAATATCACTCGAACAAGGAGAAGGATCATGTTTTCTGTCACCTATCAGCGCGCGATCGCCGCGCACGAGGAATTTTGGAAGAGAGAGAAGCGCGCCCGCCCGCTGTTGAACATTCAGACCTGGCCTGCACAGTCCTTCCGCGCACCCGTGAGCCTTGAACAGAAGTGGCTGGATGAGGACTATATTTTAGCCGCCGCTCGGTACGAGGCAGAAAACTCCTACTACGCCGGCGAGGCGGTGCCCCGCCTATTCACCAACCTGGGCCCCGGCTGCATGGCCGCCTTTATGGGTGCCGACTACCAGCTGGCAGAGACCACGGTGTGGTTTGACCGCCACCCCATCATTACTGACTGGGCAGAGATGCCGCCCCTGCGCCTTGACCGCGAGAGCGAGATGTGGCGCCATCTTGACCGTTTGCAGACCGCCTTTTATGCCGATGGCGAGATCAACGCCTCGGCCACCGATATCGGCGGCGTGTTGGATGTGCTCTGCGCGTTGCGCGGAACAGAAACGCTGCTCTATGACCTCTACGATTACCCGGAGGAGGTCAAGGCGGCAAGCAAGCAGATCAACGATCTGTGGTTAGAGATGTTTGACCAGCAGATGGCGCTGGCCGAGCGGGCCGGCCAGCCCTATAATACCTGGATGAATCTGCCCTCGCTTTTACCCTGGTACCCCCTGCAGTGCGATTTTTCGGCCATGATCTCCCCCGCGCAGTTTGAGGAGTTCGTGCTGCCGGACTTGATACGGCAGGTGCAGCATATGCCACGCTCGATCTACCATCTTGACGGGCCGGGCGAGCTGCCGCACGTTGACATGCTGCTGGATATTGACGGGCTGACCGGCATTCAATGGGTAGAGGGCGCCGGCGAAGCGCCGCTGTGGGATGAAAAGTGGTTCCCCCTCTACCGCAAGATCCAGGATAAAAAGAAAAATCTCGTCCTCAGCTACGGCATGTCGCAGTATGACGAGGCAGGCGCCGAGCGGCTGATCAAATCGATCGACCCGGTCGGCGTGCAGATCTTGTCCTACGCCAGCGACCCCGCCGCCGCCGAGCGTATGATCGAAAACGTAGAAAAGTGGTCGTCTTGACCCGAAAAAAAGGATCCCCTGGCCCGGTAAAAAACGGCCTGCGGGCTCCTTTTTTTCTTTATAGCCAAGAAAAACTATGCTATAATAGGGGTAAAGAACCGATTACACATCATAAGGAGACCGTTAGGAAGCATTATTTGGGTATCGAATTTGGCTTTACCGGAATCAAGGCCGTGGTGATCACCCAGGCGTACAAGCCTGTTTTTGGCGGCGGCTATTATGGGCAGCGGTAAGGATGAACGATGGAGGGGAGAGAATACGATGAAGATCAAACGAGAGCAAATTTGCCTGTATACCCCGGTCTATTCGGATCGTTCCTCGGCTGAGGAGATTATTGAGCGGGCTGTCCGGCACGGGGTGGGCGGCGTAGAGCTGATGAATTTTTGCGAGGAGCTTTCTACCCCGGATCGCGCAGCAGCCGCGCGGCTTGGCCGCCTGGCGCGCGAAAACGGGTTAAAGATACCCTGCTTTTCTGCCGCGGCCGATATCGCAGCCGACCCGGGCGTGGTAGAGTCGCTTCTCCGCTATGCCGAGATCTGCGCAGAACTGGGGATCCCCTATCTGCACCACACCATAGCCCTGAACCTGTACGGCTACGGCATGACGGAGCAGGAGCGGGAGGAAACCTTTTTGCGCTGCGTAGAGCCGGCGCTTCGCATCTGTGAGTATGCCGCCAGCCTTGGCGTGCGCACCTTGATCGAGGATCAGGGCTTTGTGTTCAACGGAAAGGAAAATTGCCTGCGCCTTTGCGCCCTGTCGGGTGAACGCATCGGCATCGTGGCTGATACGGGCAACATTCTGTTTTACGACGAGCGGCCTGAGGATTTTATTCGTGCCGCCGGCAAGCGCGTATGTCACGCGCACGTAAAGGATTATTGCTTCAGCGCCGCCACCCCCTTCCCGGAGGAGGGCGGTTACCAGACCCGCCTTGGCGGCTACCTTCGTGATGAGGACGTAGGCCGCGGTTGTATTGATTTTGCCGCCGTGAAGCAGGCCTTTGCCGAGATCGGATACGCCGGCATGTACGCCATGGAATTTGCCACCGCAAACGAGCCGGCTGCGGTAGACCGCGCCATTGATTTTTTGTGCAGCTAAAAGAAAGCATTGGTTGCCTTTTGGCGTATGCTTGGAAGGCAGAGATGCTGTGATCAAGAAAATAACGCTTCAAAAAAGGAAGAAAAACGATATGAGCTTTGAGGTGTATTCGCCATTTTATGATGGCGGTGACCAGGGCACGACCCTGCGCCCGCACGGCGCACGCGCCGAATTTCACTTTACGGCAGCGCCGCAAGGGGATACCCGCTACCGCCTGTTTACGGTTGGCGAGACCGCGCAGTATTATATGTGGAAGGACGAGCCGGATGGCCCGTATGGCTACCGCTCGCTCGCCGATGCCTTAGACCAGGCACACGCCCTGCGCGACCGCTTTTGCCTGAATTTCTCTTCTAAAAAGGAAGAGGTATATACCAAGCGCATCTATAAAAAGGTCATGTGGCCGCCTGTGCTTTCCTACCTTGGTATGAACCCCGTGCCGGATGGGTGGCGCGTTGGCCTTGTAGCCACGGCCAAGGGGCTGCGTGTGGCAGAGGGCGGCTTTTTGCAGCTGCGCGTGGACATCCGGCTGAATAAGCCGGGGGTCAGCCGCCATGCCATTGTCGGCGCGCCGGATCAGCGCATCCTGCTGCCTATTCCCACCGGCAGCTACACCGGCCGTCTGCTGGAAAAGGAGATCACCATCCCGCATGACACCGCGCACGTAGGCGTGTTTATCGAGGGCAAGGACTACGCCGGCGAGCTGTATATCGAGCAGCCCTTCCTCTCGGCCGATGGGCAAAACCTCTTGCCCTGCTTTGACCAGGACGTGGCCGATAAGGAAAAGTTTTCCTGGACCGGGCAATTCCTCAGCCAAAAGGAATGGCCCGTGTTCCGCGTGCGCCTCAATGGCAAGACCGTTTTTTCCGGCGAGGTGTTTGAGCGCTCGCACCGCTATTCGGAATGGGAGATCGAGCTGCCCGCCCACCTGCTGCGGCAGGAGAATACGCTTACCTACGAGCTGCTTTCGGATTACCACGACCCGCTGCCCTATACCATCTACGAGGCCGGGCTGCTTTCACAACCGGATGCGCCGGTTTCTATTTTATCGGTCTCCGCCGTTGCCCCAGTTGGCGGCTTTGCGCGCGTGCTGCTGCGCACGGCCAAGCCGAATACCCGTGTGCGCGTTACACCGCTCAGCCCCGCGCTTGGTGGCGGGGGGGAATACCTCTTCAAGGAAAAGGGGCTGCACGGCCTCTGCCTGCCCTGTCTTGCCCCGGCCGCGCGCGCGGCCTTTACCGTCAGCACCGGGCACACGGTGCAGCAGGGTGAGGTGGGCGGCATCTTAGAGAGGCAGGATGACGGCGTGATCACCGGCTCGGGCGATATGATCTACGTTTGCCAAAAGCAGGAGGATATGGAGGAATATCTTTCCTGGTATCTTTCCGAGCAGGTGGGTGATCTCGTTACCATCCGCCCTGCCTATCGCTGGTCGGGCACGCGCACACTCAACCGGCCGCTGTGGCGCTGGTTCAGCCGCCTGATGGACGAGCTGCACCTGAAATACGTGCTGATGGTAGACGGGCGCGAGATGCCCGGTCTTGCCGCCCAGCCCACGAATGAGGATATGGCCGGCGAAGGCTATCTTGGCCGCCAGGATCACGAGCGGGATAATATGCAGTTCTACGGTGGCATCAACAGGATCACTACCCCTACCAACGAGCAGGCCGCCAACCTGATGCAGCTTGCCTGGCAGGAGGACCCCACGCATATCCGGGGCTCCTGTAACGATCACGCCTATCTTTGCAAGGGCGAGCGCCTGTTCGGCATGACCGACCGCGATCGCCCGCGCGATACCGTTGCCTGCCATGACCAGGTCGTTTCCCAGCTGCAAGAGACCCGTACCGAGGGTGCTACGCGACACACGGGCCCTTCCTGCTGCTTCAAATACCTGCACGAGGGCGGCTACGATTGGGTGGGTGCAGAGACCATGTACTCCACCATGGAGCCCCTGCTGGGCTTTTTGCGCGGCCTTGCTAAGGATAAAGAGATGCCTGCGTGGGGTGTACACCACGCCGTGCAATGGTCCTCCTCCCCCCATGCGGCGCCCGAGCACGCGCGCCGCCTGCGCCTGGCGCTTTACGGCTCGTATATGCTGGGTGCTACCGATATCAACACCGAAGAGGGCTACTGGCACATGGAGGAATATTACGAGCACCACCATCGCTTTGACCCGGTGTGCATCAACCATCTGCGCCACCAGCAGGATTTTTACCGCTATACCTCCTCGCACACCCGCCAAGGCTGCTTCTATACGCCGTATGCCTTCCTGCACGGGCGGGATGACGGTATCAACTTCTTCAACCCCGATATGACCTGGGGCATTTTGGAAAAGCAGACCCTGGCCGAGGATAGCTGGGGCTTGCTTAAGACGGTCTATCCGCAGGCAAAGACTGGCTCCTGCATCTATCTGCACGGCTGCCCTACCGATAGGCCGCTTGGTTTCCATACCAGCACGCCCTACGGCAATGCCGATATCATCCCGGTCGAGGGCAGGAAAGAAACGCTTGGCGACTATCGCGCCCTCATCTTCCTCGGCTACAACCGCATGACCGAGGCAGATGCCGAAAAGCTGCTTGCCTGTGTGGAAAGCGGTGCAACGCTGCTGCTTTCCCGTGCGCACCTGAGCGATAACACAAGCATCGAGGCCATTCGCCGCGGCGAGCTGACCTTCTCACCCTGCGCACTCTCGTTTGCCGAGGGTGAGCCGGTCTTCTGTGAGGCGCATTTTGGCAAAAAGGTGCTTTCTCTCTGCCAAAATGCCGTCCCGGCAGACGAGGTGCTGCTGCGCACCGATGAGGGGCAGCCCCTGCTTTGCCGCTACCGGGTGGGCAAGGGCAGCCTGCTGCTCTTCCAGACCAAGGAATACCCGGCGCAGGAGGCGCTTCGCCCGGCCTACGAGCAGGCTATGCTTTCCTTAGTGGGCGACACCGTGGCCGCCGAGTCGGTCTGGGCGGAAACGGGAGACGACGTCAGCTTTACCGCCTACCGCCAGGCAGACGGCAGCACCCACCTGTATTTCTTAGCCGTTGACTGGTACCGGCCTGAGCCCGGCATCCGCACCGCCACCCTGCGCCTGGGGCAGGAGCGCTACCCGGTCAGCATGTCCTTTGGCATCATGCTCAAGTGCGTGACAGACGGTCGCCGTGCCGCCTGGGCAGAAAGCGAGGCCGGCGAGGTGCTCTCGCTTGGTGAAGCCGGCGTGCGCGTACAGGGCACGGGCACGGTCACCTTCTGCCTGGCAGAGGGGGGCAAGCTCCGGCACGTGACGGTCGATTTTTCAACCGAGCCGATACAAACGATATAAAAAGGGAGAACGCCTATGATTTCATTTACCGAAATAGAGCCGAAGGAGCTTGTGCATTTTCAAGGCGGAGAGGGCAGCTTTTTTGCCAAAATGACCGACGATGGGCTAAACCGTATTCTGCACGGCCGGCTGGAGCCGGGCTGCTCGATCGGCCTGCACCGGCACGAGACCTCGTCTGAGATTATTTTTATCCTCTCCGGCCGCGGCCGCGCTGTCATTGACGGGCGCGAGGAGCTGCTTGCCCCCGGCGATTGCCACTATTGCAAAAAGGGCAGCGCACACACACTCTTCTGCCTTGGCGAGGACGAGCCGCTCTGCTTTTACGCCGTGGTTCCGCAGCAGTAACACGATTAGCTGAAAGGGGAAAAAGATGAAATTGATCGTTGCAGGCGCCAGCCATGGCGTGCCGGAAAAACACAGGTTTTGTACGTCACTGTTTTTGCAGGTAGGGGAAAAAACCTATATCATGGATGCCGGTGCCCCGATTTCGGCGCTGTTAGATCGGTATGATATTCCACACAATACGGTCAAGGCCGTGTTTATTACCCACGGGCATACCGACCATATCAACGGGCTGCCCGCCTTCTGCTCCGAACTGATGTGGTGGATCGGGTACCAGGATAGTGATCCCGCGTTTTTCTACCCGGAGCAGACCTGCCTGGATGCCGTTGCTGCGTGGTGTGCGCAGATTGGAGAGTGCCGTCGTACCCGGCTGAATAGCTACGTGTATGAGCCGGGTGTGATCTTTGATGATGGCACCATTCGCGTAACGGCGCTTCAAAACAAGCATACCGCCCGCTCCTTTTCCTTTTTGGTAGAGGCAGAGGGCAAGCGGCTGTTTTTTTCAGGTGACCTTGGCTATGGCTTTGGGGAATACCTGTCTCTGCTTGGGGATGAGACGTATGATCTGGTGGTCTGCGAGGGGGCGCACCACGACCCCGGCACCGTAAACCGGATGCTGCTGCAAACCAAGACCAAGCGCCTGGTCATTAACCACATCAATCTGGAAAGAGAGCCGTATCTGGCCACCCTGCCAAAGGAGGCACCCTTTTGGTGTGTGCTGGCAGAGGATGGATTAACGGTAGAGCTATAGTCTCTCTCGCACCGCCGCACTGATTATCGTGTGGGTAGACGGCGTTTCTATGCCGGTCATAGATCTGCTGGGTGAGGAATTTCTTGCCTACGTCAAGGATGGCATGACGATCGCCACCAAGGAGGGCGGCATCGTAGAGGTTGCGTAGCGCCTGACCAAAAAACGAAGGGAATATGGATTTTTGCTAAAAAATCCATATTCCTCTTTTTTTTGCCGGAAAGTTCATTTCTTTTTTTGCGTGCAGTGTGGTATGATGGTAACAGCATATCGCGAAAGGAGAAGAACATGAACAGCGAAAACAACAAGCTGGAAGCAACGAAAAAATGGTTCCGTGAGGCGGGCTATGGTATGATGATCCATTGGGGACTGTACTGCCTGCCGGGCGGCGAATGGCGCGGCCTCCGTATGGAATATATTGGTGAATGGGCACAGCAGTATTTCCGCATCCCGAATGCCGAATATCATCAGCTGGCCAAGGCCTTTAACCCGATTTTGTTCAATGCAGAGGAATGGGTGCGTGTGGCCAAGGATGCCGGCATGAGGTACGTGGTCTTTACCGCCAAGCATCATGAGGGCTTTGCCATGTACCATTCCCACGTTTCAAAATTCAACGTGGTAGACGCCACGCCCTTTGGCCGTGACGTAACGGCTGAGCTGGCAGAGGCCTGCTATAAGCACGGGCTTAGGCTGGGGCTTTACTATTCGCAGGATCTGGATTGGAGCCACCCGCACGGCGGCGGCTATCTCTCAGGAAAGACCTGGGGCAAGGGGGAAGAGAGTGGCTACTGGACCAACAACTGGGATTTTCCTGATGATGCGCATAAGGATTACACCATCTGCTTTGAAGAAAAGATCAAGCCACAGGTAGAGGAGATCTTAACCCAATACGGCGACCTCTGCTTGATTTGGTTCGATACACCGCAAACCATTCGCCCTGATCAGTCTGAGGAGCTGTATCAGCTGGTGCGCAAGCACCAGCCGGGCTGCCTGGTCAACTCTCGCATTGGTAATGGGCGTGGAGATTATACGTCGGCCGACGATAACGAGCTGCCCTCCGATGACAAGAGTGGTATGCTGTATGAAACGCCCGCTACGCTGAACGATACCTGGGGCTATAAGCCGTTTGATACAAACTGGAAGAGCGCTGAGCGGGTAGTCGAGCTTCGTCGCCTGATCGCCTCTCACCATGCCAACTATTTGCTCAACGTAGGCCCGGATGCCTTAGGTCGCCTGCCTGCGCCCGCATGCGACATCCTGCGCCGCGCCGGGGAGCTGTGGTAAGCAAATGAAAAGCAGGGCATACCTCACAAGAGGTATGCCCTGCTTTTATAAGCATTGATCAGAAGGAGCTTCCCTTATACAGGGAAGACTTTTTTGTTATAGCAGCTCCATGGATGTGCGCTTGCTATCCGTCTCGGCCGTGGTAGCGTCATTTACAGAGAGGGTCAGGCCGCAGAGGGCGGCATAATA
>JAZQVK010000149.1:0-4972 GCA_045631765.1 Eubacteriales bacterium | reverse complement strand
GGTGCCTGCGTGGCAGCGCTGCTGGTTGCCATTGTTACAGGCGTGCTGGAGAGAGATGCGCTTGCGGCGATCTATGCCTTTTGTATCACGCTTGCACTTTCACTTCCTGCCTGTATGCTGGTTTTACATAAGATCCCCGTTTCGCTTTTGTTCCGTATGGCAGAAAAAAATTCCTGCGCTGTTGCAGGTGAGGTCTCTGCCTTGGAATATAGCGATACCGGCGCCTTCGCCTTTGAAGACGTAGAGGCATTCCCGGCGCGCAACGTGCGCGTGCAGCGCATCAAGCTGTATAACGACAGTGCGCTTGATCACGTTTTATATCAGGTCTCCGGTGTTTTCTCGGCCGTTGGCGGGCCGCTTGACGGGGTGTTCCGCAGCTCAACTGCCGAGTTGGGGCTCTCTTCGGATGTACGCCTGCTGCAGGTGGCTGATGGCGGTATCATTGCCTCGGTAGATGGCCGTCGCGTTTGCGTTGGCTGCGGCGATTTTATGCTGAAAAAGCACGTTCGCATGTATTATGATGCTGAGGATGAGCAAAATCTTGCCGCCGGCAAGGCTTGCATTATGTATGCAGCCGAGGAAGGGCAGCTTTGCGCCAAGTTTTACATCCGCTATCGCATGGATGAGGCGTTTGAGCGAGATGTAGAACGGCTCTCGGCCAACGGCATCCGCACGCTTATCCGCACCTACGATCCAAACATCCGCGAGATGCTGATCAAAAAGATTAGCTATACAGGCCGATTTGGTATTCGCGTGGTGAAGAAGACGATCGAGCAGCAAAACGATTTTGCAGCCGCGCAGCTGAATAGTGGCATTATCACGTCGCGTTCTGTGCGCGAGATCCTCTGCGTGCTGCTTGCTTGTCGCCGCACCTGCCGCTTGACCTCCTTCAGCGAAACAGGCGGGCTTGTGCTTGGCTGCCTTGGCATGCTGCTGTCTATCGTTTTGGCTACGCTTGGTGTGCTGGCTGCTACACCCAGTCTGCTGCTTTGTCTCTATCAGCTCTTTTGGGTTCTGCCGGTTCTGCTGGCATCGAAGCTTTACATTACAAGGAAATAATTATGTGTATCAATGAAAAACAAATGTCCGGCATTTTGCGGTCGGTAGAAAAGCCGGGGCGCTATACCGGCGGTGAATTTAACCAGATTATCAAGAACAAGGAGGATGTGCGTTGCCGCTTTGCCTTCGTGTTTCCTGATGTATATGAGATCGGCATGTCCAATCTCGGCATCCGTATTTTGTACAACGCCTTGAATCGCGAGCCGGATGTCTGGTGTGAGCGAGCCTATACGCCATGGCCGGATATGCAGGAAAAAATGAAGACCTACGGGCTGCCTATGACAGCGCACGAAAGCGGGGATCCGCTTTCCGCCTTTGACGTTGTTGGCTTCACGCTGCAATATGAGCTGTGCTATTCCAACGTTCTTGCAACCTTGCGCCTGGCGGGGATTCCGATCTGGGCAAGGGAGAGAGGGGAAGAGCACCCCATCATCATCGGTGGCGGCCCCTGCAGCTATAATGCTGAGCCGATTGCTGACTTTTTTGACGTATTCAGCATTGGCGAGGGCGAGGAGGCTTTGCCTGAGTTCTGCCGCCTATATATAGAAATGAAGGAAAACGGCACCTACACGCGCGAGGCCTTCTTGCATGAGATTGCCAAGCACGAGGGCTTCTACGTTCCTTCACTATATGAGGTTTCTTACAACGAGGATGGTACGATCCGCGCCTTCCTTCCCAAGTATGACGATATTCCCACCAAGGTCAAAAAGCGCATCATTGCCGATATGGATAAGGCCGTGTACCCCGAAAAGCTGGTCATGCCTTACATAGAGACCGTGCACGATCGCGTGATGCTTGAGGTCTATCGCGGTTGTATTCGCGGCTGCCGTTTCTGTCAGGCGGGTATGGTGTATCGCCCTATCCGTGAAAAAAGCCCGGATGTGCTGAACAAACAAGCGCGTTGCCTGTATGAAAACAGCGGCTATGATGAAATGTCTCTTGTCTCTCTCAGCATTAGCGACTATTCACAGCTGGATGAGCTGACAGACAAGCTCCTGACCTGGACGGATGATGAAAAGGTCACCTTGACGTTGCCGTCTCTACGGGTTGATAGCTTTACAGAAGAGCTGATGGCCAAGATCTCCAGCGTGCGGACCGGCGGCTTGACCTTTGCGCCGGAGGCCGGAACGCAGCGCTTGCGCGACGCCATCAATAAAAACGTAGAGGAAGAGGATCTTCTTCGTGCGGTCAATATCGCCTTCTCGGCCGGTAAAAGCTCGGTCAAGCTCTATTTCATGCTCGGTCTGCCGACCGAAGAGCTTTCCGACCTGGATGGCATTGCAGAGCTGGCAGACAAGGTCGTTTCCGCGTACTTTAAGAATCCTAAGCGAAACCGCGCCAAGGGCGTGAACGTTACCATCAGCGTTGCGTGCTTCATCCCTAAGCCCTTTACCCCTTTCCAGTGGGAAGCGCAGGATAGCTTGGAGGAGCTTGAGAAGAAGCAAAAATACTTGCTTGAAAAGATCACCAACCGCCGTGTGAAGTATAACTATCACGATGCGCGTGTTTCGCGCGTAGAGGCGGTGTTTGCTCGTGGCGATCGCCGCTTGGCGCCCGCCTTGGCGCTTGCCTGCGAGGAGGGCGTGGTGTTTGACGCATGGGATGAATACTTCAATTATGACCGCTGGATGGATATCTTTTCAAGAACCGGTGTTGACCCTGCCTTCTACGCCAATCGTGTGTTCGGCAAGGATGAGGTGCTCCCCTGGGATATCATTGATTGCGGTGTCACGCGCGCTTATCTTTGGCGCGAGCGCGAGCGCGCCTATAAAAATGAAACAACGCCAAGCTGCGCAGAGCATTGCAATGGCTGCGGTGCGAATTGCTTAGGGGGTGAGAACAGATGGTGCAAGTAACCTTTGATGGCCCGGTTTTGGAAAAGCCGAAAACGCTGCGCATCTGTTTTCGCAAGACGGGCGCCTTGCGTTACATTTCTCACCTGGATCTGATGCGTACCATGACGCGTGTCATCGCGCGTGTGCATCTTCCTATCAAATATACCTGTGGCTTTCATCCGATCCCGCATCTCGTTTTTTCTGCGCCCCTGCCTGTAGGCGCGGAAAGTCCGCGCGAATTTTTGGATATCGCCGTGCTGCGCGAGCTGGATCCGGCAGATGTCGTTGCGCTGCTGAATGATGGCCTGCCGGAAGGGCTTGCGGTAGAAAATGCGTATTTTGCCGAAACAAAGCTACAGGCGATTGCGGCAGCTGAGTATACCATCTCTATTCATACCCCATCCGCCTCGCCCGAGGTGGCCGCCTTCTGCGGTAGCCTTTTGCAAGAAAAGCCTATCGTGGTTTTGAAGCACACGAAAAGCGGCGATAAGGATGTGGATATCAGCCCGGCAATTTTGGGTGTTGAAGCCGATTTCGATGAAAGAGAGGGGGACGTGGTTTTAAGGATCCGCTTGCGTGCCGATAGTGGCAGCTTCCTCAATCCTGATTATCTGCTTCGCTATCTTTTCTCGCAAACCGGCATCCTGCAAGACTCTCCCTTAGAGGAATGGTATACCGTTGTGCGTACGCATCTCTATGATGCAAACGGGCAGGATTTCAACTAAAGAATATTATCCCAGCTGACTTTACAAAGCTCCTTGATGTGTGTTAGTGTTGCTGTCAGCTCTGAAACGGCGATGAAATATTCATCGCCGTTTTGAATTTTTGCGGCCGTATTCAAGCGCGAAAGATGGTTTTCTATCACGTCAAGCTCCGTATGGTTGATCGTTAAGGAAAATAAAAACCGATTGTTTTTCCATGCATCTGATACCTTTTGCGCCGCGGCTTCTCTCTCGTTTGGCATCATGTCATTTAGTGCAATTGCTTCGTTTGCCAATGCATCTGCTTTTTGGGAAAAGACGTATGAGGTAAAAAAGGCAAGGCTTGTTAGCGCGGCCAGTAGCCCTATGGCGGCCATAAATGCTTTCATTTCTTCTTCTCCTTGGGGTAGATGGTAATTTCGCCGACATCGTCTGCCGTCATCAAAAAAACATCCTGCGGCCTTAAGCCGCGTGATGCACATTCCTTTTCAAGCCACCGTTCGTTTTTGCCAATCATGCGCAAATGGTTGGTATTAATCCTGCCATCCAGAATGATAGGGTGAGCAAGCCCGTGTTCTGTTGGCTTTATCTGTACGTCTTCGGCGCGTAGCGGCTGCTTTTCGGCACGCGGTATGATTGAAAGCTTGCCGTCCTGCTCTAAAATGGCATAATAGATGTCACTCAAATCATCATATCCCTGCAAGCGGCATTCACCTAAGAATTCTTCAATAGATAATCGCATGCGGCCAAGCTCGTTTTGGTCTAATCGTCCACGGCAGATCAAAATGCTCGGTTTTCCCTCCATCAGCTTTTTCAATAGTGGGATCTTGTTTTTGAGAAAGGTTGAAATGATCTCCAAAGAAAGAATTAGCAAAACAGGGAACAACCCGTTTGCAAGCGGCATGTTGTGGTCGGCAATGGGTAATGCTGCCACCTCGGATAAGAGCAGCGTTACCACCAGGTCGGAAAGCTCCAGCTCGCCAACCTGGCGCTTTCCCATGCATCGCAAGACAATTGACAAAATCAAATAAATGAGAATTGTGCGAAATAGAATAACCGTCATGCGAACCTCTTTTTTAGGTTAGTGTGCCCATTTTTTGCACTCACAAAAACATTTGAAAATGCCAATTTTTTTATGAAAGAAGGGTTGACTTTTTTGAAATTTGTGGTATAATATAATTCCAACACCCAATCGGGCGTTCGGTGCCAAACTTTGTTAAACTTTTTTCAAAAAACTTTCAAAAAGGTATTGACAAAAGGTTGACGAAGTGGTATAATAAAAAAGTCGCAGGCACGAAGGGGTTGCCCGGAGAGCAGCGGCGATCGGTCTTTGAAAATTGAACAACAGAATTTCTAAAGCACTGAAAAGTGCGATGG
>JAZQVK010000148.1:0-3518 GCA_045631765.1 Eubacteriales bacterium | reverse complement strand
CTTTTTAGGTTTCTTCTCACATTCAGCCGCCGAAAAATACAAAAGGGCGCAGTTGTCTCGTGGGAGATAACTGCGCCCAGACGGTCGGCTAAAACAGGGGTATTCCGATCCTTTGTGGTGCTCCACAATTATCCGTCAGTCACGAAAAACCCTTTCCATTTGACCATCAAATTATACCATATTATAGGGTATAGTGTCAAGGCGCAGGCGCGTAATTTACACGTTTCTACACATTACACAATTATTTGATGGAAACACTCTTTTCTTTTTGGATAACATCGTGAGCGCCGCCCTCCACAATGCTGGTGGCGGACACCAAAGTCAGCACCGCCTTCTCCTGCAGCTCGGGGATGGTGAGAGCGCCACAGTTGCACATAGTGGACTTCACCTTGGACAGGGAGAGAGCCACGTTATCCTTCAGGCTACCGGCGTAGGGGACGTAGGAATCCACGCCCTCTTCAAAGGACAGCTTCTTATCGCCGCCCAAGTCGTAGCGCATCCAGTTACGGGCACGGGCAGAGCCCTCGCCCCAGTATTCCTTATAATAAGTGCCGCCGATATTCACCTTGTTGGTGGGGGACTCGTCAAAGCGGGCGAAATAGCGACCCAACATCACGAAATCGGCACCCATAGCCAGTGCCAAGGTGATGTGGTGGTCGTAGACGATGCCGCCATCGGAGCAAACGGGGACGTAGACGCCGGTCTCCTCAAAGTAACGGTCACGCTCCTGGCACACCTCGATCAGCGCGGTCGCCTGACCACGGCCGATACCCTTGGTCTCACGGGTGATGCAGATCGAGCCACCACCGATACCGACCTTGATGAAGTCAGCACCGCAGTCAGCTAAGAAACGGAAGCCGGCGGCATCTACTACGTTACCGGCGCCAACCTTCACGCTGTCGCCGTACTTCTCGCGGATCCACTTCAGCGTGATGCGCTGCCATTCGGAAAAGCCCTCCGAGGAGTCGATACACAGCACGACAGCACCTGCCTCAACCAGCGCGGGAACACGCTCGGCAAAGTCACGCGTGTTGATGCCGGCACCAACTACGTAGCGCTTGGAGGAATCCAGCAGCTCGTTGGGGTTCTGCTTGTGGGTATCGTAGTCCTTGCGGAAAACCATATAGCAGAGATGGCCGTTATCATCCACGATGGGAAGCGAGTTAAGCTTGTTATCCCAGATGATATCGTTTGCTTCCTTCAGCGTGGTGCCCTCCTTTGCCCAGATGAGCTTGGAGAAGGGCGTCATAAATTCCTTAACAGGCGTCATGGGATCCATACGGGTCACGCGGTAGTCACGCCCGGTAACGATGCCCAGCAGCTTGCCGGTGGCAGTACCGTCATCGGTAACGGCGATGGTAGAATGGCCGTTCTTTTCCTTCAGTGCAACCACGTCAGCCATGGTAGCATCCGGCGTGATATTGGAATCGCTGACAACAAAGCCTGCCTTATGGTTCTTGGCACGTCTGACCATGGCGGCCTCGTCCTCGATCGTCTGCGAGCCGTAAATGAAGGCGACGCCGCCCTCGGTTGCCAGGGCAACAGCCAGGCGGTCACCCGAGACAGACTGCATGATGGCAGAGACCATCGGAATGTTCATGGCGATGGCTGGCTCCTCACCCTTCTTAAACTTAACAAGCGGGGTGCGAAGGCTGACATTGGCAGGGATGCACTTGTCAGAGGAGTAGCCGGGAATGAGCAAATACTCATTAAAGGTATGCGAGGGTTCGTTGATAAAGGTTGCCATCTCAATTCATCCTTTCGTTTAAAATCTCTTTAGATTCGCAATATAAGCAGCGGCAGATGCCGTTTTCTTTTTCTGTCCACTTAAATACGTGGTCAAGCTCCTGCTCGCAGGAGGTAATGCAGCGGGGATTTTTACAGGTGATCTTGTTGATCAGCAGATCGCCCTTTGGCGTCTCACGTTCCTTGCTCTTCTCTGCTTCGGCAAGAAGCTTGAGAATGAGGGCCATGCGCATATACTTGCCGTTTTCCACCTGTTTGAAGTAGCAGGCGCGCGGGTCGGCATCCACCTTCACGCTGATCTCGTTAACACGAGGCAGGGGGTGCAGAATGGCCAGATCACTTTTGGCTTCGGTGAGCTTTTCAAGCGTGAGGATGTAGCTATCCTTCAGCCGCTCGTATTCGGTGGGGTCTGCAAAGCGCTCGCGCTGGATGCGCGTCATATACAAAATATCCAGTGAGGGCATTGCCTCCTCCAGGCTGGTGGTCTCGCGGTACGGCATGCCGTACTTTTTCAGCACCTCAAATTTCACGTAATTCGGCAGCTTCAGCTCCTCGGGCGAGATGAGCACGATCTCAATGCCCGCATAGCGCGAAAGCGCCGCGATCAACGAATGTACGGTTCTGCCGTACTTTAAGTCGCCGCAAAAGCCGACAGTCATATGATCCAGTCTTCCCTTTTCGCGGTGGATGGTAAGCAGATCGGCCAGCGTTTGCGTAGGGTGGGCATGCCCGCCGTCACCGGCGTTGATCACGGGAACGGTGGCGTTCTGTGAGGCAACGTAGGGGGCGCCTTCCTTCGGGTGGCGCATGGCCATAATGTCGGCATAGCAGCTAAGCACCTTGGCGGTATCGGCCACGCTTTCGCCCTTGGATGCGGACGAGCTGCCGGCATCCGAAAAGCCGATCACGCTGCCGCCAAGCTCCAGCATCGCGGCCTCGAAGCTCAGGCGGGTACGGGTAGACGGCTCAAAAAACAGAGTTGCCAGCTTTTTACCATGACACGCCTCGGCATACTTGGCGGGATTTTCGATAATGTCATGCGCGATGGCGATCAGCTCATCAAGCTCTTCTACCGAAAAATCATGGATGTCAATCAGACTTCTCATATTATTTACCGATCCAGCTCTCGTCAGACGGATTATTGCGGAAAGCGATCAGACGGGCAACGTCCTCGGGGCGGATATAGCCCTCATCGGCGGCGGTCTGGGCGATAACGTCAAAATTGGTCAGCGAAACGTTCTTAACCTCGGCAGCGGCCAATCTTTCGATGCCCTTCTTCATGCCGTAGGTGAAGATGCTAACGATGCCCAGCACCTCGGCACCTGCCTCACGCAGCACGTTAACGACCTCGATCACGCTACCGCCGGTAGAGATCAGATCCTCGACCACAACGACCTTTTGACCGGGCTCGAGCTTACCCTCGATCTGGTTCTGGCGGCCGTGATCCTTGGCGCCGGAGCGAACGTAGCCCATGGGCAGGCCAAGCAGGTGGGCGGTAATAGCGGCGTGTGCAATGCCGGCGGTGGAGGTACCCATCAGCACCTCGGTCTCCGGGTAGTGCTTTTTGATCAGCTCGGCAAGGCCCTCCTCAACGTCAAGGCGGACAGCCGGTGCGGTCAGGGTAAGGCGGTTATCACAGTAAACGGGGCTCTTGATGCCGCTGGCCCAGGTAAAGGGCTGATCGGGGCGCAGGAACACGGCCTGAATGCTCAAAAGATCCTTGGCGATGAGGTTCTGAATGTTTTCCATAGGGGTTATCTCCTTTATATGGT
>JAZQVK010000147.1:0-6254 GCA_045631765.1 Eubacteriales bacterium | reverse complement strand
AAGGGGCAAGTGAAGTTTACTTCGTAAGTGAAGTTATCCTGCGGATAGTGAAGTTTTGCCTACGGCAAAGTGGGCAAACTTAACTTCACTGCGAGTCTTGGCGAGCAACTTCACTGTGTATCACACAACTTCACTTTTGCGATAGCAAAAGCTTCACTGACAGAAAAAGAGCAGACATACAAGATTTTCGTCTTGCGTGTTTGCTCTTTCTGTTTGTAACATGGGTTTGGGCTTGGCCCATACTGCATTTGTCGGGACAAATGCGATGCTCGGCTTAGCGGTGTTTTTGAATTCTCCGCTAAGAACATCGCCCGAAAACGGGCGGCACTTCTTGACAAAAGCCTGCGTTCGCGGTAAAATAGTAATAGCCGAAGAGAGCCGAACACATAAGCTCTGCGGCGATGCCTTTTCGCGTCTTTTGCCGCAGCGCACCTTGCAAGGTATTACCTTGCCGCGGCTTACTGCGGCAAAATCCATCAAAAATTCATTCGCCGGAGAGTGCGAAGTAGCTTTCGTCGAGCAAATATGCGGATAGACAAAGAAAAATTGTGCAGCCATATACGATATGGCAAGCAATTTTTCTGCAGGATTGCCGCATAGTTGCCGGCCGAAAGCCTTATGGGTTCGGCTCTCTTCGGCTATAGTACAAAGAAACGAAGGTGATCTGTATGACCGATCAGGAAGCCAAAAAAAGAATAGAGGAGCTGCGCGCCCAGCTTTCTCACCACGCCACGCTGTATTACGTGTATGACGCGCCCGAGATCTCGGATTATGAATACGATGCGCTCTACCGCGAGCTGGGCGATTTAGAAAAGGCCTACCCGCAGTTTGATAGCCCGCAGTCGCCTACCCGGCGCGTGGGCGGCGCGGTGCTGGATAAATTTGATAAGGTGACCCACCGCGTGCGGCTGGATAGCCTGGCCGACGTGTTCTCACACGAGGAGCTTGCCGATTTTCTTGCCGGCGTGGCCGATCAGCTGGGCGGCGAGCCTGCCTACTCGGTCGAGCCGAAGATCGATGGTCTTTCCGTCTCGCTGATCTATGAAAACGGCCGCTTTGTGCGCGGCGCCACACGCGGTGACGGCACCGTAGGCGAGGACGTGACCGAGAATCTGCGCACGGTCATGTCTATTCCGCTGGTGCTGCCCGAGCCGCTGCCCTATTTGTGCGTGCGCGGCGAGGTGTATATGCCCAAGGCGGTATTCGCTAAATTAAACGAAGAGCGTGAAGAGGAGGGGCAACCGCTCTTTGCCAACCCGCGTAACGCGGCGGCAGGCTCCTTGCGGCAGTTAGATTCCCGCATCACCGCCTCGCGCCATTTGGATATCTTTGTGTTCAACTACCAAGAGGGTGACCTGTATATGGACGGCCACGCGCCAAAAACGCACACCGAAACGCTGGGCCGTCTGCATGCCCTCGGTTTTCGTGTGCTGCCGCATCGCGTCTGCCTTTCGGGCAGCGAGGCCATCCTTTCCTACGTGAGCGAGCTGGGTGAAAAACGCCCCACCTTTGCCTTTGATATGGATGGTGCCGTGGTCAAGATTGATAGCCTGGCCACCCGCCGCACGCTGGGTGAGGGAACCAATACGCCCAAATGGGCGGTGGCCTATAAATACCCGTCCGAGCAGCAGACCACCCAGCTGCTGGATATCGAGATCGCCGTGGGTCGTACCGGGGTGCTGACCCCTACCGCCTGCCTTGCCCCCGTGCGCCTGGCCGGCAGCACGGTCTCGCGCGCTACGCTGCATAATATTGATTTCATCCGGGAAAAGGATGTGCGCATCGGTGACTACGTGGTCGTGCAAAAGGCGGGGGATATCATTCCCGAGATCGTTTCCGTCTGTCGCGAGAAGCGTACCGGGGAGGAGCAGGTCTACGAGATGCCTGCCGTTTGCCCCTCCTGCGGCCACCCCGTAGCCAAGGATGCCGATGGCGAGGGGGCAGCCGTGCGCTGCGAAAACCCGGCCTGCCCGGCGCAGCGCACGCGTGCCATCATCCATTTCGCTTCGAAGGATGCGATGGATATAGACGGCCTTGGCCCGCAGATTGTAGAGCTTTTGGTGAAGGAGGGCTTGGTGCAGGACGTCTCTGACCTCTACGCGCTGACGGCCGAGCAGATCGCCGGCCTTGATCGCATGGGCGATAAATCGGCCGCTAACCTGATCGCCGCGATCGAAAAATCAAAGGAGGCAGGGCTTGAGCGCCTGCTCTTTGCGCTTGGTATTCGCCAGGTGGGCGCCGTGGCCGGCGAGGCGCTGGCCGCTTGCTTTGGCAATATGGATAGTTGTCTGGCGGCCGATGCCGAGGCATTTGCCGCCGTGCAGGATATCGGCAGCATCACCGCCGAAAACCTGACCGCCTATTTCGCGCGCGAGGACGTGCGCGCGCTGATTGGCCGCCTGGCGGCGGCCGGCGTGCGGATGGAGGCCGTAAGTGCCGCGCCGCAGGACGATCGCTTTGCCGGCAAGACCTTTGTGCTGACCGGCACCCTGCCTACCATGACGCGGGACGAGGCCTCGCGCCTGATCAAGGCGGCAGGCGGCAAGACCGCCGGCTCAGTCTCTAAAAAGACCGACTACGTGCTGGCCGGCGAGGAGGCAGGCAGCAAGCTCACCCGCGCAAAAGAGCTTGGCGTGCCCGTCATTGATGAAGAAACCTTTTTAGCCATGCTGCAATAAGAAAGAAGAGAGGCGTTGCCTCTCTTCTTTCTTATTGCCCGCCCTGGTAGATAACGGTCTGGCCGGCCTCTACCGAGTGGGTCAGCCACACGTTACCGCCGATCACGCAGTTGTCGCCGATCATCGTTCTGCCGCCGAGAATGGTGGCGCCCGCATAGATCACCACGTGGTTGCCGATATCCGGGTGGCGCTTGATGCCCTTGACCGGGTTGCCGTGCTCATCCAGCTCAAAGCTCTTAGCACCCAGGGTCACGCCCTGGTAGAGCTTCACGTGCTCGCCAATGCGGCAGGTCTCGCCTACCACCACGCCGGTGCCGTGGTCGATAAAGAAATAGCGGCCGATGGTGGCGCCGGGGTGAATGTCGATGCCGGTATTTTTGTGCGCGTGCTCGGTCATCATACGGGGGATTAGCGGCACGCCCAGCGTATACAGCACGTGGGCCAGGCGATAGATGCTGATGGCCTCAAAGGCCGGGTAGGCCAGCATGATCTCCTCCTCCGAGCGGGCAGCCGGGTCGCCCTCGTAGGCGGCACGCACGTCGGTATCCAGCATCTCGCGCACGGTGGGAAGCGCTTCAAAAAAGCGGCAAAGCACGGTGCATTGCTGCTCCTCATTCTCCATCGTTTCAGAAAGCAGATCGCCCAGCTCGTTGGCTGCCTGGCGCAGGTGGCCGGCGCAGTTCACGCCCTCCGCACCGCCAAATACCTTCGGGTACATGGCGCTGCGCACCAGATAAAGGAATTTCAAGATCCGGGCGCGGAATTCCGGGCGAATGGGCGTATCCTGTACGGGTGCCTCGGCTAAGGCCGCGGCAGCCTTTTCAATGCTTATTTTCAGAGGTTGGGGTAGCATAGGAAAGTCCTTTCTTTAGTTGTTATAGAAAAATCGAAAGCACCAGCATGGCCACACCGGCGATCAAAAACAGGATCGCCCCGGGGGTGCCAAGGCAGGCGGCTACGTGCTTCCCCCTTTGTAGGGGGAGCAGCGCGGGCTCGAAGCGCGCACGCTTACAGAAAACGAGTAGTAGAACCAAGCCGGCGATGGCCAGGCCGTACAGCATCAGGTCATACAGCAGCAACCCCAGGAAGGGAAGCAGATTTACCATGATCCAGGGCAGCATCTCCGCCTCGGTCAGCGTTTCCAGCGCAGAAAAATCAATAAACTGCATAACCAGTGTCGGGATAAACGCGCCAAGAAAATTGAACGCGATGTGCAGGCCGCATACGTATAGCAGTTGCCCCGTGCGGGCGTATACGTAGCCAAGCAGGATTCCTAAGCCCACGGCGTAAAAAAGCTGATAAAAATTCTCGTGCATCATGCCAAAGCAGATGGCCGAGACAAGGATCGCGCTCTTTTCCCCATACGGCAGTAGACGGCGCATGATGGCCGCGCGGCAGATCAACTCCTCCACGATCGGGCCGATCACCACCACCACCAAGAGGATGATCCACAGCGGCGTGCCGGAAAGAGCTTCATCCAGAGGAGAGACGTGCACGCGTCCGGTAAACAGGTCGACGAGCGACATCAGCTGTCGGCTAAGCCAGGAGCCAGCTACGGAAACCATCACAATGATGCAAAAGATGACGAACAGGTGCGAAAAGGGCATGGTGCGCTTTTCTCGCGTCGGCATATTGGCCGGCGGTACGCCAATCACCAGCAGGCAGATGGGCGCAGAGACTAGGTACATGGAAAAGATCTGGTTAAACCATAAAAACAGACTGCTTTCATAATATTCAGGAAAGAAGAACAAGGCTACCAGCTGCACCACCAGGCTCACCGCCGACGGTAGCAGCAAAAAGACCAGCATGCCCAGACCTACGCGGTTATAGGCGCGGCGGGCAGAGGGGGAAAAATCTATGGCGGGCGGCTCCGGCATCGCGGGCGCTGCCGAACAGGTATTTTCGTTCATGCATAGCTCCTTTCATGTAAACAGGGAGACTTTCTATTATTTTATCAAAACAGGCGGTACGTGTCAATCTTTTTTTTCTGTTTTTGAAAAAAGCCGTGCGTATATGACCAGCCGGCGCGAAACGGACAAAAAACTCGTGATATTACATCAATTCAACCTGCTTTTTTCGAATTTGTATTGTATAATGATAGAAAATATCCTTTTTGGGATTTGATGCCAGGCTCTGTACCTGCAATTTTTTACGAGAGGGAAAAACCATGAAAAAATGATTAACAAGCCTACTCTTAGCGCTGGTGATGGTGCTGCTGTGTGTGCCCACCTGGGTCATGCCCGCAGCCGCCGCTGAAGCAGCCGCTGCCGAAAAGTCGGTCTACGTTCGCTTCCGCCTGGCGGATGCGCGCGAATACGGCTATACCGGCACGGTGGTTTCTGAAACCGAGATGGCTCCCGGCTTTGCGTCGATCGTGTATCCTACCGATCTGCAGCTGCTTTCGTACGGCATTAAGCCAAGCGACGTGCTGGGCTGGTACCACATTCAGCCGGATGGCACCTTTGTGGATGCCTCGGCCTATAATGGTGTGTACATTTCTGAAGATCTGAACTTCTATCAGCAGCTCGGTGGAATATATGCGCCTGTATGCCGAGGCGGTAGATGCCGGTGAGGCAGGTCTGCTTTACCAGAACTCGTTGGCAGCAGACGATCCGGATAGCTTGAATTCCATCCTGGACGTTGATTATTCCACCGGCTCGAATGCCGATGCCAATGGCCACGCCGTTACCACGTATGGTACCGCCCCCACCTATACGGGTGGTAACGCCGTGTTCACTAACGGCGCTTACAGATATACGCTGACCGATGCCGATTATGAAAAGCTGGTAAAAGAGGCTACGATGGAAACGGTATTGACGATCAACGGCGAAACTAATAACACGTGGTCTGGTCTATTTTCCAACTTGAGCGGTGGCGACCTTGGTCTGATCTATCGTCATGAGAATTATGGTGACAAGGCCGGCCATCTCGTCTTCCAAATTCACGTGAACGGCAGTTACCGAAATCTGTACTATGATATCACATTGGGAGAAGAGGTGCATATCGTGGCGACCTACGATGGCACCGTTGCCAATCTGTATATCAACGGTGAGCGGATCGGCAGTCTTGAGATTACTGGCACGATCAGGGATCACGGTGGTCGTTGGATGATGGTAGGTGCCGATTACGGCTCTGCTACTAATCCGGCTGAGGCGAGAGCCAAGGCGTCGATCGCCATGGTAAACCTGTACTCCGATGCTGCCAGCTACGACCAGGTACAGGCGATGTATCAGGCTGCTAAGACAGCGCATATGGGAGGTTAAGATGAAAGAATATCAAGCACCGCTTTGCGAGCTGCAGCTCTTTTCTGCCGCTGACCTGCTGATGGAGACCAACGGCCTGGTCGTGGATGATCTTTCCGATCTGATCAAAAAAGCGCTGAGCTTAGAAGAATAACGCGCACCCGCCCGGGAAAATCCCGGGCGAGAATTTTTATCGAAAAAAGCTGCATAAAATTTCAAAAAAGGGCTTGACAAATGAAAAGAACTGTGGTATGATTTTAGCATGTTAAATCAGAAAAGCGAAGATCGGAAAGAAGTAACCTCGTAAGCGCCTGCAGAGAGCTGCCGGATGGTG
>JAZQVK010000146.1:0-2750 GCA_045631765.1 Eubacteriales bacterium | reverse complement strand
CAACCTCCAGCGCCTGGCGGCCAACAGAGTCTGTTGAGCCGAGTATCGCTACGGATGCAGGTAATTGACAGGGGGATGTGGATGCCATAAAAGCTCCTTACAAAAGCAGATTGATGGATAACAGGCTATCCAGCGTGCAGGCGATCAGCAGCATGGGAGCTGTGGCGATCACAGAGTCAAAGCGATCCATCACACCGCCGTGGCCGGGAAAGATGTTACTGTAATCCTTCACGCCGCGCTCACGCTTGATCAGCGAAGCGAACAGGTCGCCCAGCTGCGCTACCACGGCCACCAAAAAGCCAAGCGAGCCAAGCACCAGGTAGTTGGGCGTGCTGCCGGTCATATTGCCAATCAGCAGGCCAAACACCACGAACGAGATCACGCAAAATACGATGCCGCCAATGCTTCCCTCGATGGTCTTTTTGGGGCTGATCTCGGGAATCAGCTTATGCTTGCCAAAGAACACGCCGGTAAAGTAAGCAAAGGAATCGGTGATCCACGGACCAAGGAAGCAAAGCAGATAGTAGTACTGCCCATGCGTGCCAAAGCGCACCAGCGGAATGGCGGCAAAGGCCAAGGTGATATAAAACGTAGTCATAAAGGCGGCTGCGATCTCAGAAAACGCAAGCGTGCGGCGGCTGAAAACAGCGGCCGCCAGCAGCACGAACAGATAAACGACAAAGAAGCCGCAAAAGGCCAGAAGATACAAGAGGCGAGCATTCACAGAAGCGACGCCCATGGTAAGACCTTCACCGATCGGCGCGACAAACAGCGTGCCAAACGGCAGGATAATAGAAAGCAGCATAGAGGGGATCATGATCTGCGGCTTTTTATGCGTGCCAAGACAGCGCTGCATCTCAAACACCGCAAAGGCGCAAAAGAAGGCCGCCACGAACGGAAACGCGATCGTGCCGGAGGTGAGCAATACAGCAGCCAGCACGCCCAGAAGAACGGCAGCCGTGATCAATCTTTGCTTCATGAAAATCTCCCTCTACTATTCCTTCTCCTTCATATCCTCGGGGTCCAGACCGCCAAAGCGACGGTGCCTGCCACAAAAGTCCTTCAGCGCGCGGTAGATCTCGCGCTCGCTAAGATCAGGCCATAGTGTTTTGGTAAAATAATATTCCGCATACGCGGATTGCCATAAAAGAAAATTGGAAATGCGATAATCCCCACCCGTACGAACGACCAGATCCGGGTCGGGCGAGTGGGCTGTGTACAGCGCACCGGAAATATCTGCGGCGGTAACGCTGCTCTTGCCCTGCGCAAGCAGGGTGTTGGTGGCGTGCACCAGCTCGTCACGCCCACCGTAATTGAGTGCGATGTTCAGGCAATAGGTCTTATCCCGCGTGCGGCGCTCGATCTCCTCAGCCCTCTCGCGCTGCGCAGGCGTCAGGGCTGCCTTATCACCTAAAAAGACCACGCGCATATCGCGCGTATCGGCATCCTGCAGCTCCTCCTCCATAAACCGGTCAAGCAGCTGCATAATGGCTGCTACCTCGTCCTGCGGGCGAGACCAGTTTTCGGTAGAAAAGGCATAGACCGTTACCGTGCGAATGCCAAGCTTATGGCAATAGGCAACCACACGGCGAAAGGTCTCTGCCCCACGGGCATGGCCTGCCTTTCGCGGCAGGGCGCGGCGCTTTGCCCAACGGCCGTTACCGTCCATAATAAAAGCAATATGCTGCACCCTGCCGGAAAAGTCCTCTACCGGTGTTTTTTTATTCCAAAAAGCCATACGGCCTCCCGTCAGATCTCCATGATCTCCTTGTTCTTGGCTTCGGTCACGCGATCGACCTCTTTGATATACTTATCGGTCAGATCCTGGCAGGATTTTTCGCTGACCTTTGCCTCATCCTCGGTCATCTCGCTCTTCTTCTTCTGATCCTTGATCTTATCGTTGGCATCGCGGCGCACGTTACGCACGGCAACCTTTGCCTCTTCACCCATCTTGGCGATCTGCTTGGTCATTTCCTTACGGCGCTCCTCGGTCGGCTGCGGGAAGATCAGACGAATGGTCTTACCGTCATTCTGCGGGGTGATGCCGAGATCGGAGGCGAGAATGGCCTTTTCAATATCCTTTACGGTGCTGGCATCCCAGGGCTGAACGACCAGGGTACGCGCATCCGAAATGCTGACGGCAGCCACGCCGGAGATCGGTGTGGGTGAGCCGTAATAATCTACGCTGATCTTAGCAAGGGCGTTGGGGTTCGCACGGCCTGCGCGAATGGTAGAAAGGTTCTCCTCATACACGCCGATGGCCTTCTTCATTTTCTCTTCAAAGGGCTTAAGGTCAAGTTTCATGGTAAAATCTCCTTTATGTAGTAAAGTTTCTTTTTAATCGGTGATACGGGTGCCAAGCTGCTCGCCCATAATAGCACGGTAAATATTTTCGGGATCGTCAAGACCAAAGACCAGCATGGGAATATGCTTCTCCATGCAGAAGGTAGCCGCCGTCAGATCAATGGCGCCCAGCTTCTTATCAACGATCTCCGTAAAGGAGATCGAATCCAGCTTGCGGGCGGTGGGATCCTTACGCGGGTCGGCGGTGTAGATGCCATCGATATTCTTGGCCATCAGCACCATGTCTGCCCCGATCTCGGCAGCGCGCAGGGCAGCGGCCGTATCGGTAGAAAAGAACGGAAGGCCCAGGCCGCAGCCAAAGATAACGACCCTGCCCTGACGGAAGTGGTGAAGCGCCTGCTCGCGCGTATACGGCTCGGCAAACGGAGTCGGATCGTAGCCATGTC
>JAZQVK010000145.1:0-14668 GCA_045631765.1 Eubacteriales bacterium | reverse complement strand
CTTGATTGAATACGTTGGCAAGTCGCTGTATTCTGCCGAGACGGTGCCGGATTTGTGTTTTATGACCAATTCGGGTGTTTTGCTTCCGGATGGTTTCACCTTTGTTCCTAACTGGATTTATAACCCAGAGGGAGCTGATGGGCATTTTAAGCAGCTGTACAATGACAATTATTGGGCCATCAACAAGGACGTAGCTCTTTGGGGTTTTTCCTATGAATTGGCATGGCTGCTAAAATATGCTCCCGTTGATGATAGCGGTGAATACGTATGGGGGCAGGCATTGAATGATGCCTACATCTCTACAAATGAACTGCAAGAATATTACGATTGGTATTTGCAGCAGCAAGGCTGGGATTTTTCAAAAGGAAATGAGCTTTTGTATACAACCGGTCTTGTTGAACGAAAAGCAGATACCGGTCGCACATACGGCTGGAATGACAAAGAATTGCAAGGCACTTTTACTATTGAAGGCTACAAATACGACTCCGGCTTTGCTGGATGGTGGCAACGGCTTGTTAGAGGTTCTCGCGACGAAAAGGACCTGAAGGATATTGATGTTATCGCCGCCGTGGATCTTGCAGATCTTGATGGTGTAGGTGAACTTTCGCCTGCAAAGCTGTGCGAGAAGTATTTGATTGCTTCGGAAGATGAAGTTGCTTTTCGTAATTATTGTATAGACGCTTATAACAACGGTGAGGTGCCTATTGTCTTTCATTTTGCTGTGACTGACTATTATGCTGAACCGCTTTCTATTGGTTGGTCTACCGCACTTGGCGGGTATAATTACAATGCATATAATGCTTTTGTTGCAAAAGAGACTTTGTTTTTTGATTTTGATATCATTGAACTTACTTGCGACAAAGATGGCGTTGTGGTGAATATTCCCGTGGCTTCTTCTCCGGAAAATATTTTTTCCGGGTTAGAGCCGTCGGGTGATCAGCCTGGTGGCGGCATCTTTACTGCTGGCTCAAACTGGTGGGATGATCTTTTGGATGATCTCAAATCCACCTTCGCCATCATCATGGGCCTTTTAGTGATCGTCATTATCGTGATCCTGGCACTCAACCTGATCGGCCCCGCCGCGCAAGTCACCGGCGCTGTAGGTAGAGGCATTAGCTCAGCCGCCAAGGGCGTTGGTAGCACGTTCAAACGCCGAAAGCGGAGGAAATAACCGCCCATGAAAAAACCCATGCCCAAAGCCCTCAAATACACACTAACGATCATGGCCACACTGCTTGTTATATGGCTCCTTGGCTATGTGATCTTCGTGTTCTGTAACGTGTAAAAAGGAAAAAAAGAGAAAGCCGCCCGAGGGCGGCTTTTTCGAAAGGAGAAAAGAATGTGGAATAGAATAAAGAATATCAACTACCGTCACTACATAGCTATCCTGCTGATCCTCGGCTCCCTGGCCATCAGCGTGTACTGCTACAACCTCGCCCTCAGCCGCACCACCGCCACCGTTATCGACCTGGCCGATGCCGTTCGCTATTACTTTGACGTTGTGACACACAAGGAAACGCCCCTTCCTGCGCGGATAGCCGGCCTGCCGACCGTTGACCTATCCCCCATCCTTCCGTGGTCTGTAGGCGAAATACAGCGCAAGCTGGAGGCCTTTGGCAGCGCGTTCTTTAGCCAGGAATATTTTCAGGCCTACGCCGTCCTTGTTGCCGACGTTTTGAACCTGATCTCTCTGTTCCTGCTGCCCGTCCTGTTGCTCGTGTACGCCACAGGCCAGCTTTTTCGTATGTGGCTGCTGCGCAAGCCAAAGCCCAAGAAAAAGCGCTACAAGAAGGACGAGCGCCCGCCTAAGGGTCAAGAGGAATACTTCCCCGTGCCACCGGAGACCGCCGCGCTCTCCCGCTTCACAGCAGCCACCCGGCGGCCGTATATCGCCTTTTGCAATTGGATGGATGAGAATATATACTTCGTCAAGGAGCACGGCTATTATAAGACGATCCTTTTCGCCGTGTGGCTGCTCTCTTTCAATGTCTTCACGATCGCGGGCGCGGTCCTGGCCTTCTATTTCTATTTCGCATCCTCTTTTGACATCCTCGCCCTGCTGCCCTTCGTTGCCCGCTTGCTCATGGATCTCTTGGTCATGCTCTCGGCCGCTACTTGGTACGTGTGGCTTGTCATCGGCTGGCGCCTGCTCTGCAAGCTGCGCGAACATATAGGCTACGGTAACCTTGACCATATGGAGCGCCGTAACCGAGGCTTGGTTCGTGAGCTCCCCCACGCTATTATGATCGAGGGCCCCATGGGCACCGGTAAGACGCTTTCCAACACCGGCATAGTCTTGACCAAGTCTATCGACATGCGCGATATGGCCCTTGACGATCTGCTGACCATTGAACTACACTACCCACATTTCCGCTTCGCTGCCCTTCGTGAAGATCTCAGATATGCCATACTCACGAACGAGATCAAGAACGTGACCCCTGCAGCCCGCTGGCTGCAGGCAAGGCACCGCGCGTTCCTGATTGACCCATGCCCCGAAAAGATGTGGCGCTACGATTTTGAGCGCTACAAGATCGACCACAACGACGATCTGAAGATCACCGACCTGTGGAGCGACCTGGAGGATTATTGCAAGCTCTTTTTTATCTACTTTCAGCAATCCAGCCTGATCTATGCGAATTTTTCTATTCGTGAAGACTTCACCATGCATGGCACCGGCAATCTGCCTATGTGGAACCATGATCTGTTCCACCGTGACCCCCGTAGGGCACCCCTGGAGAGCACATACGCGCATATCCTTGATATGGATATGCTCCGCATCGGAAAACGCTTTGTAGAAGAACCTTGGCGCTGTGGCGTGATCGAATGCGGCTGCATTGACATCACCGAGATCGAGAAGGAGCGCCGCAACCAGCTTGCGCTGAAGGAACTGAAGCGCCTTGTGGATGAATGCAACCAGCTCAACGACGGCTTTGAGGACTATCTGAAGATGATCCGCCATCCCTCGGTCATTCGCAACCACGTGTATATCTTCTTCATCGCGGACGGCAACCGTGCCATGGATTGGTCGGCTGGTGGCCGCGAGGTATGCTCTATCCTCACCGTCAAGGAGGTCTCCGCGCAGTTTATTGCCATGCCCCTGTTCGTCTTCGCCTGCATGCTCTATGACTTCTTCAAGCCCCGCTATGACGCATTCAAAAAAGAATACGAGAGTACCCGAGACGATATGTGCCTCCCGGTACAGATCTATATGTCCGTCTGCTCCTTCTTCTTCGACCGCCACGAGCGGTGCGTGAACCGCTACGGCTTCAAGGAAGTGCAGATCGGCATGCAGAGCGGCAAGATGGAGGGCGAGGAGAAGCTGCTGACCTGGTATCGTCTCTACAAGAAGGATTACAGCGACCGCTATTCCACCGACTGCCACAGAGGCCTATTTGAAGCACGCATCAACCGCGCCACGATCGGTGTCCAGGACTACCCCACTTACCGCACCACCAAGGCCACCGGCCCCGAACTCGACCAAACGCACAGTTATTTCATCACCGACGTGCGTAAAAAGTTTGGTGAGGGAGAGAAATAAACGTAGCCAAAGGCAAGAAAACGATTTTGGCTACGGGGGAGGATAAAGGTAACAAAAAATCGTTCGCCTTGACAAATTACTCCTTTTGTGCTACAATAAAAACAAGAACGGCCGAAGCCGTTCTTGCCGGACGGTTTAGTCCTTGAAAACAATTTTGAAAGTGATGTACTTTACTAGTGTTTTCCATACAAGCAGTAAAGCAATCAAGCGTTGAATTGTTTTCATAGGTTCACCTCCTTTCGGCAAGAACGGTTTTGGCCGTTCTTTTTAATCAATCAAAAGCACGAAAGGAGTGATTTGTCAAGGATTTCAAGGGGGCTACGTTAGGTTTTTTGTGACCAAAACGTGACCAAAAACTATATATAGCAAAAGAAAAAGACCAAAAACCACTATATATAGCGGTTTTTGGTCAATGGAGCAGGTAAAGGGAGTCGAACCCTCCTATCGAGCTTGGGAAGCTCGCGTTCTACCGATGAACTATACCTGCATTGCCTAATTATTATAGCACATCTTTTTCGGAAAATAAAGGGGGTAATGCAAAAAAAATTTATTTTTTCTTTCCGCTAACGGTTGCAGGGCGGGCAAGAGACACATATCCTGTCAAAAAAGGAGAATGTCATGGAGCAACGCTGCCCATATACCGATCTCTACCGCCTGTTTCGGCGATGCCTGTATGCCGATTACATACACACCGGCCGCTCGGCCGATTACGCGATCCACGAGAGCGGCGCCACCCTATACCTGCTTTTTGAATGCTCGAACGGTGGCGAGGACTGGAAAAGCAATCTCAACTTCCCTGCCCGTGCCTACCATAACGGTGGCGAGCGCTGGTACGCGCACCGCGGCTTTCTTTCAGTTTGGAAATCGGTACGGGACGAAATAGAGGCAAAGGTGGCCACCCGTGTGTCGCGCGGTGGTGTGCGGGAGATCATTTGCGTGGGCTATTCGCACGGGGCGGCGCTATGCGGCCTGTCCTGCGAGGATATGGAATTTTTATACGGCGAGCGGCTTTCTGTTTGCGGCTACGGCTTTGGCTGCCCGCGCTTTGCCTTTGGCCCCCTGCCGCGCACGGTGCAGGCGCGGTTTGCGTGCTTTACGGTCATTCGCAACATCCCGGATGCCGTTACCCATCTACCCCCTGCCCTGCTTGGCTACCACCACGTAGGGCGGGTGCTGACCATCGGGCAGCGCGGGCGCTACTCACCCATTGACGCGCACCGACCGGAGGCCTATCTGGCTGAGTTGAACAAAGGATAGGAGCAAGCGGCTTGCCGCTTGCTCCTACTTTCATATCGTGAGGGAAAGTGCCTGCCCGGCGGAAAGCGGATGGCACGCATCCCCTACCGTCAAGCAACCGCCATCGCGGTCGGCCAGCACGGTCAGCTGATTGCCGGACAGCGTAACGGTCACGCTGCCGGTGCCAACCGGCACGGTGGCAGAGAAATCTCCCAAATCGAGGCAGGGTGCCACGGTAAATTGCTGCCAGCCGGGCGCTGCCGGCTGCACACCGGCCAGGTACCGGCCGGTAAAATAAAGCGGACCGGCGCCCCAGGCATGGCACAAGCTGCGGTCAAACGGTTCGCCATACATGGCGTAATGAGCAAGGCCCTCCTCGCGCTCGTTAAAATCCTCCCAGATCGCGGTAGCGCCAAGCGCCAGCATGCCGCCGTAGTAGCGGCGCATCTCGGCAAAGGCCTCGGCTACAAAGCCGCAGCGGCAAAGCACGTCGTATTCAAAGAACTTATAAAAGGGCGTGGTGATGGGCGGAATTTGCGGATTGTGCAGCACCGTTTCCATGATGCGCTGCGTGCGCCCCTCGGCCGTCAGGCCAAAGAGAATAGCCAGATAGTTCTGGTGGCGGCGCACCTCGCGCACCGCCTCCCCATTCCGGAGGACGGAAACGTAAGCGCCAAGCTCCTCGCGCCAGTAGGTCGCGTTGATGGCTGCGGCCAGCTCCTCGGCCATTTGGCGGTAGCGCGCCGCATCTGCCTGCCGCTCACACAGCGTGGCCAGCTCGGCCATGACGGTAAGCGAGCGGTAAAAGAGCATTTGCACCACGCAAACGTCGCCGTTTTTATCCATCGGGTGCCAGTCTACAAACAGCCACACACCGGGAATGGGGGGGACAAAGCCGTAACCGTCGCGTTTTTCAATATAATATTCGATCAGCGAGCGGGCGTTTTCATAGTTCCGCTTGATAAAATCAGCATCCCCCGTATAGGTATAATAGGCACCCAGCATCATGTGCCAGTAGAAGGAATATTCCAGAATGTTATTGACCGGCTGCCGCACGGGACTTTCGCCACGCAAGACGAGCATGGTGCGGCGCATGATATCGGGGTCGGCATAGCCGTAGGCATCCATATGCATGGTGATATAGGCATCCCCTGCCCAGGGCCAGCGGTCACGCTTGATACCATCCAGATAGAAAAGACGACTGCAAAGCCCCAGCGTATAGGCCGAGGTCTCGTAGATCTTGTTCATCTGCGCGTCGCCGTCAAAGGAAGCACGAAGGGGCGGCAGAATGGGCATGGTAGCCTGCAGATTAAAATCGGTAGCACCCGTAAAGCGCAGATAGCGGCAGGCACGGAGCGGCAATTCGCCGTCGCCATGGAAACGATCAATAATGACGCAACGGTCGCTGTAGGTTTCCTCCAGGCATTCGCCATAGAACACACATACCTCACCCGTCACGCCCGTCACATGCAAGCGCACAAAGGTCTCACGACCAAAATCGATGATACGTTCGCCATTTTTCGTAACATCCGAGGCGGGAATACAGACCTCCTCCGGGAATCGAAAATCTCCCGGCTTTTGGTTGCGGTCATTGCACAACGGAGAAGACGCGACGGGCGCAAAATCATTATCATAGGCCTCGACGCTCCAGCTTTCATCACTTTCAATTGTCTTTCCGTCAATCCACAGGGCACACATACCGGTCGCATTACCAACCGAAATACGGATCTGATGCTGACCGGCGGGGATCAGATACCGCTCTGCATACGCCAAACGTATCCAGTCCAATTCAAGGGCACATTCCCCCTCAGAGGTCAACGTAATCTCCTCTGCTTCCGCAAGGTCTACACGCTTTGAAAATCGAACAGATGCACTATGACGCGGAATTTTATAAAAGGCAGGCACAAAATTCCCGCGATCCTCTCGCGCCAGCATATACTGCATGCCATGGTAAAACTCAAAATCACGATATTTCCATATCCAAGTAGCCATAGATTCCTCCCTGTTTTTTCATTGAACATATTGTAACATACCGCCCTGCTATTTTCAATAGTAGGGCGGTATCATATTCAGCATTTCTTTGATATATAATATCACATTTTTTCAATTTCCAGATACAAAACCGTATACATCGGACAAGAAACGGTAACGGTCCCGTCGGCGGCAAGTGGCAATTCACTTTCTGCCATGACTTGCTCGGCATCCAGAATGTACTGCTTCACACGGTAGGCATTGCCCGTGGGCAAGCCAAGAGACAGCGTCATCTGCTCACCATTGCTCCCCTCTTCTGCTTTATCATCAAAGCGGGTGAGCAGCAGGGCGTGCTTTTCTCCATCTGTTGCACCGGCGGCATAAACACCGGGGATCTGCCCCTCCATTCTGACGGCCGTACCGAGACGGTACAGATTACCAAACATCTTGAAGGGATAATAGCCCTTGAGGACACGGAGTGTATCGGTATCAAACAGACCGTTGAAGGCACACGGACGGGCATCATAGTACATGAGCATATCGAGCGTAGAGGCCTGCCCTACACACATACAAGCGGTGGTGTAAGAAGCGCCCTTGATGCTCTTGATGATCTCAATGGTGCGGGTGAACTCCTCGCCCAACCAGCCAGCAACATAGTTCCACTCATTGAGGTTGGTCTCCATGCCGGCAAATCCGTATTTTGCCAGCATTTTGTCTACCTCCTCGGTATTGATGCGAATCTGCTCCGGATCACGGGCATAGCAATGGAATGAAAAGAAATCCATCGTCAGACCGCGCGCCTGCATGGCAGAGAGCAGCTTGTGTGGCAAGCGCCCCTCTCCCCATCCCCAGCAGAAGGCCGGTCCACCGATCTTCAGCGTCGGGAAGTGCCCCTTCAGATAGGGCAGAACCGTGCAGAAGAACTCGACAAATTCCTCGTCCGTTCCCTGCCAGCAGGGGTTGGAGCCATCGGCATTGCGGCAGTCCGGCTCGTTCCAGATCTCCCAATATTCAATGCCGTAATGGAAGCCGTCTGCCCAGCCCTCATTGTAATGGCGAATGATATGCTCGCAGATGCGCGCCCACTTCAGATAATCAGCCGGCGGGTAAGTGCCACGCTTGATGCCATGCTCAATGGCAGCACCAAGACGGTAAAACATATGGGTGCCACATGCCTCTGTCCGTGCAACGTAAGCATCGGTCGCGCGGAAATCGTAGGAGGTGGGGTCATTTTCATCGGCTGTAAAATCGCGGAAGATGCGATGCACGTCTACGGTGTTCTCGCCGCCGTAGCCACTATAAAAGCTGGCATCGTGGTTGCGCGCGTAGGGGATTCCGGCAGCGGCAAAGGCCGCGTCTATCCCCGTGTTGCGCACAGCCGAGCCGGCCGGGCCGTTATTTGTTGCGTGCATGGGCTTGATTTTTCCGATTTCTGTGGTAAAATCAATCTGTAAGTGTTCCATACTCTTCTCCTTTTTTGAGGTTTATTATGCGTCAAAATCCAATAAAGACCCTGCCATTTTCCGCTATGGGTGATTTTGAATTGACCTTTTACGTCAGCGAAAGCCAAAACCAGTCGCAGCCGCGCATTTTTCCGCGCCATATGCATGATGCCATTGAAATTTTGATCCTGCTTCGGGGCGAATGCACCTTTTCGGTGGAGGATGGGCTATACAGCATGCAGCCGGGGGATGCGGTGATCATCAGCCCCAACGAGGCGCACAACTGCATTTTACATAACCAGACCCTATTTCAGCATCTGTGCTTTCAGCTTACGCCCACGCGAGACGGGCTGTTTGACAATTTTCTTTCCCTGCATGCAAGCGGCAGCCGCTGCGTTAGCTTAGACAAGGAGCGGCTTGCCCGCGTGCTAACGATCGCCAAGTGCTTAGAGGAGCCAACGGCGCGTATACAGCGCCTCTACCTACTGATGGAATTTTTGTGGCTGGTGCAGAGCAGCAGCCCGGCCTCCCATACCGAAAAGGCTGAAATGCCGACGGTGCTGCGCCAGATCTTAAGCGATATGAACGAGAACTTTACAAAAATCGACCACCTGGAATACCTGCACGAGACCTATTTTATCAGCCCCAGCACGCTTGGCCGGCTGTTTCGCACCTACCTGCATACTACGCCTAAGCAATATTTGGAGACCAAGCGGCTTTCCTGCTCGCGTATTCTGCTAAAGCAGGGGGACAGCGTATACGATGCCTGTACGGCGGCCGGCTTTTCGGATTATTCCAACTACATCCGCCTGTTTCGGCGCCGCTTTGGCATGACGCCTAAGCAATATCAGAGCTCGCAGCCCTTTGAGATCTCTCAACCACCCCGTGCAGATACGCCACGATCACGAGGCAAATCAGCGCACTAAAGAGCGAAAGCGCCTGCTGGGCATACATGGGAATACCGAACACCAGATTCCCGCTTGCCTGAATGTGATCGACAATCGCGCTGGCGCCCAGCGTGGTCAGAAAGCCGGCCGCGCCGGCCACGGTATTTTGCAGGGCTAGGGCGCCCACACGGCGGTCGGGCGCAACGTAATCGTAAACGAGGTTGAGGCTGCCGCTGTTGATGCCGGCCATGCTGATGGCGTTAAGCACCTTATACACCACAAAGGCTGCCTGCCCAAACGCACCGCCGGTAAACACCAGCGAAAGATAGGCCAGCGCCTCTAAGAGAAAGCAAAGCTGCAGCATTCTGCTGAAGGAGGTCTTATCGGCCAAGCGGCCAATGGGGCGCGAGCAAAGCGAGCGCACCACGCTGTAAAGCGCGCCGAGGGCAGAGACCACCGTCAAGGAGAAGCCAAGCTCCTTGTTCTGATAGGTACCGAGAAAGGGCGTTACGGCGTATTGCGAGATCCTGTAAAGCGAGATCACCACAATGACCAGCCACAGATTTTTATCCCGCACAAGAGCGGAAAGCTGCTTGCCGATCGCCAGGCTCTGCCGGGGCACCGGCTTCTCCTTGGAGAAGATCAGCGTCAGCGTATGGGTCAGGGCCAAGGCAAAGATGGTGAAGCCGCAGATCATAAAGGCGATATCCGAGCGACCGATGGCGTGAAAATGGTCGTTTGCTGCACCCATAGCGAAGGAAAAGACCATGCCGCCCATCAGCGAAACGATCTCCTTATTGGCGGTAAAGCGGCCACGCTGCCGATCCGGCACCAGCGACATGAACCAGTTTGTCTTTGGTGAGATGGCTACGTTGGCCAACAGCTCACCACCCAGCAGCAGCACCACGAACACAGCGATCTTGGCCGGGCCGGGAAGCGGGAAAAAGGGAACGGCATAGATCAGCGAAAAGAGCAGCTGATTGAGAATATTCAGCGCCGTGACCCATCGCTTGACCGGGGTAAAGCGCGCAAGCAGGATGGATATCAGCTGAAAGCCGAGGCCAAGCGAAACAAAGGAAGAAACGATGCCGGTCTGCGCATCGCTCATGCCAATAGCATCGGTCACCTTGGCCAGGAAAGCGCCAGCAATCATGGTGGCGATAAAATATTCTACCGTGGCCTCGATCATATACAGCACACGGCTCTTGCGTTAGGGGTCCTTTTCCGGCGTTTTTCGAAGCGCTTGTTGTTCTGTCATGAAAAATACCTTCTTTCACCCCCTATCATACCACAAAAAAGCAGATAGTAAATGGTAAAAATCGTCAAAAAATATGTAAATCCGGTCAATTTCTTGACCGGATCTTTTTTCTTAAAATATGCCAGCATGGCGCAAGAGGAAGGAAACGAGAAAAACGGTAAGGGCAGAGACCAGCGTGGTCCACACCACCAGCTGGCCGGCAAGAACCGCGTCACCATCCATTTCCTGCGCCATCGGCACCGTAGAAACCCCCATCGGTGTGCCAAACACAGCGACAAAGGCGGCAAAGTGCGCACCGCTGAAGCGACCGCGGAAGAGGAGAAAGGCAGCACCTATGCCGATCAGAGGCACGATCACCGTGCGCATCAACGTGCCAAACACGATTTCGCGCCGCAGGGTCGCCACGGCAGAAAACTCGAACTGTGCGCCAAGAACCAAAAGCGCCATCGGCGTAGCAAGCTGTGATAGATAGCCAAGCGCTGTGTACACGGGCTTGATATCCGAGAGGCGGAAGGTCACCCCCGCCTGCACAAGCATCGCGCGCACACCAAGCGTCAGCACGCCAAGCAGCACGCTGATGATCAACGGGTTTTTCACAATGCCGCGCAGGATACTCTTGACGCTGACCCTGCCGCCATCCGCACGGAAGATGGATAGGCTGATAACCGCCAGAATGTTCAGCAGCGGGATCGAAACGGCCGAGAGCAGCGTGGCAACCGTCATACCCTCCTCACCAAAAAGCGAGGCGGCCAACGGAATACCGATCAGCGCATAATTCGAGCGAAAGGTCGCCTGCAGCAGCACGCCTCGGCTCTGCCGCCTTTTGGTCGCCAATATCACAAGTGGGATCGCGGCAAGAAAGATCAAAAGCAGCACAACGACAACGTACACAACGTAGCCGAAATTGATTTCTCCCAGGCTTTCGATCTTATACACGTTGAGAAACAGCATGGCCGGTAAAAAGACGCGAAAGACCAGGCGGTTTGCCTTTTTGGCAAGATCGCCATCCATAAAGCCCGCTTTTTTTAAGATATAGCCGATTGCCACCATCAGCATAATGGGTGCCACGGCATTGAGCGCAAACAGTAAGGAATCCATATCTGCTTGCCGATCAATACGTGATAACGGTATAGGTGCGCTCGGTCATTTCCATGGTGATATTGCTGCCCACACGCACCAGACGGATCTCACGCTTTTCCGTATCGATGCTGCAAACGGTCAACAGATCCTCTGCCTTGGTGCCCTCGGCACGCGGCAGATCACAATCGTAATTCTGCCAGGCATCGTTCGCGGCAGAGGCAAAGGCAATGATCTTTTGCGAGGGGTATTGATCACTATGCGCGATCACGTCGCGGTGGTAGTGGCCGACCAGATAACCGATGAACTGCCCTTCTCCGCGCGCGGAGAAATCACAATCAACGGTGACAGTGGGCAGGTTGCTATAGCGTGGCGCGTAGCTGGCGCGGCGGGCGGTGCCGGTTTTCCAGGCGTGGATGATGTCCGGCAGCAGGTTGGTGGCGCCGTAGGCCTTATCCCAGGCGGAAAGCGAGCCAAGATCCTTGTCCTGCTGTGTCCATGCCCCGGGCTCTGCCACGTGACCGAAGGGGTAGGCGTGCATAGCAATAGCCAAGTGATAATCGGCCGGGATAGTGGCAAGGGTGTCGATCAGCCAATCAATCTGCGCCTGCGAGAGCATCTCCATGCCACGGTGAACGGCATAGTTGCCCTTTTCATCCATCCCGTCGGGCGTGTCGAACACGTGCAGAGCGACAAGGGCGATCTTATATTCGTCAAAGCGGCGAACGTAATAAGGCTTGTCCAGCCCCGCTACGCCGATCTTCTCGGCAACCGGGCGCATATATTTTTCAAAGGCCATCTGCGAGGTGGCGGCAAGCGGCGGCTCGGCGCTGTTGCCCACGTCATGGTTGCCAAGCAGCGTTAAAAACGGCTTCTCTGCCCGCAGCACGTGCTCGGTATACCAGCTGCCGTCCTCGCGAAAATCAGCGGCGATAATATCACCCAGGCAAATGCCGCAATCGAGCGGCTCGTGATAATTGAGATAGTCGACCGCCGCCTCGATCACCGAGGGGCAGTGGTGGATATCGGTGCTGACCAGCATAGAAAACAGCTTGTCCTTATTCCGCCGGCCAAAGCCGTGGTGGCCGTAGCGGCTGCTGGCGTATACGATATGCTCTACGTCACGGTTTCTTTCAACGATCGCGGGAATTCTTTTGTCTTGCTCTGCCATGGTAGGCACCCCTTTGCTGTTTTTTCTTTCATTATAACACAGCTTTGCTTTTCAGTAAAGAGAAAAGCGGAAAAGGCTTTACTTTTTTTCATTTTTGTGTTATACTCAGCATCGGGCTTGCAGCAGCAAGCAGCAATCCTATAGAAAATCCACTTACGAGGTGTCAATTTTGAACGCGCTATTATTGGCGGTGGTCACCGTTTGCCTGACGATGCAAACGATCACCAAACGGATCTATAACGACAAGGTTGCCGTTGACGGTAAATATTGCTTCAGCACGATCGTGGCGCTGGCCGCGCTGCTCTTTTTTGTTATCACAGCCGGTCCGCTTTCCTTCTGCATCGAGCTGCTGCCCTACGCGGTAGCCTTTGGCCTTTCCTATGCGGTGGCCACGATCTTCAGCTTTGCGGCGATCGCCTGCGGGCCGCTTTCGATCACCTCGCTGCTGATCTCCTATTCACTCTTGATGCCTACGCTATACGGCCTGATCTTTCTGAAGGAGCAGGCCGACATCGGCATCATCGCCGGCATTCTGCTACTGGTCGTCTCCCTATACCTGATCTGCGCCAAGCGTGAAAAAGCAAAGATCACCGGCAAATGGCTGCTATACACCCTGCTGGCCTCGGTTGGCAACGGGGCCTGCTCGATCGTGCAAAAGATGCAGCAGGACAGCTTTGAAGGTGCCTACAAAAACGAATTTATGATCGTTGCCCTGCTACTGGTGACCTGCGTGATCGGCACCATTGCCCTTGTCCGCGAACGCGGCGCGCTGCGCGCCTGCTATAAGCCCGGCCTGCTGTACGGCGGCGGCTGCGGGGTTGCAAACGGCATCGCCAACCTGCTGGTAATGGTGCTTGCTAACCGACTGTCGGCCTCGCTGCTCTACCCCACCATCTCGGCCGGCAATATCGTGCTCACCTACGTCATATCCACGCTCCTGTTCCGCGAGAAGCTTGTCAAGCGGCAGCTTGTCGGTCTTTTCCTCGGTGTGGCGGCCGTTATACTCTTAAATTTGTAAGATTTCATAGAAACAGGCAGCCGAAACGGCTGCCTGTTTGTTATTGCAAATTTTCTGCTTTGAAGGCCGCGTAGCCCTCGTAATAATAACTGGTATCTATCCCCTTCATAAACACTTGACGGTCATTTACCCGATCGGTGAGAGCATCCTTCAAAAGGTGCTTGATCTCAATATCCTTAATAGGGCTTCTTTCCATCGCAAGAAGATAATCCTCTTTATCGACAAGGCTCCAATCTACAACCATGCCAATCTCGCACTTCAATACGTGGTCAAGCCAAATGCGTGTCGCGCGTCCATTCCCCTCTCGAAAAGGGTGTGCCACGTTCATTTCAACGTATTTTTCGATGATTTCATCAAACGTGGTCTGCGGCATTTTTTCAATATTTTCAAGTGCGGCGTGAAGATACATAAGCGGGGCAAATCTGAAATTGCCTTTTGCAATATTAACCGTACGTATCTTACCTGCAAACTCATATATATCGAAAAAGAGAAAGGCGTGTATTTTAGAAAGAGCATCAAAGCTCCCCGGCCGTAGGGAAGAAAGAAAATCCGTTTCAAAAAGCTCGATGGCGCGTGTTTTGCTGATGCGCTCTTCCTCACGGGCAAGCTCTGCAGAATCAGCAATGCCCAATTTGTTATCGAGTACCATATTTTCTCCTTTTGCAAACTTCCATTTATTAAATTATATCACAAAGCTACACATATTTCAAGTAATATCATGAAATGGCAAGAAAAACTCGTATCCGTTGAAAAACGATTTTGAGCTGGGTGCCATGCGCAACAGGAATATCGCCCGCCTTGGTGGGCTATGATATTTGCTCCTCGCCGGCGCCTCGCGAGCGGTCGCCGCTCTCGTCGCATATGCGAACCTGGTTCCGCGCCTCTGTTTCAGGTGAATGGGGTGTTTTTCGAGCGCGGAGCAGATTCGCCTGGCGGGTGCCAAAAGGGAGCCGGCGCAATGCGCAACAGGAATATCGCCCGCCAGGGCGGGCAATGATATTTGCTCCTCGCCGGCGCCTCGCGAGCGGTCGCCGCTCTCGTCGCATATGCGAACCTGGTTCCGCGCCTCT
>JAZQVK010000144.1:0-4389 GCA_045631765.1 Eubacteriales bacterium | reverse complement strand
AAATCCAGCACGTGAGAAATCTGCTCGCGCATTTCCTGGCGCGTCATATAGTCGGCAAGGAATTCGCCTACCGCCTCCTGCCGCGCCGTAATGGTCACGGGGTTCAGAAGCGGCTTTAGTAGCCAGGCACGCAGCATACGGGCACCCATGGCCGTTTCAGTCTTATCCAGCACCCAAAGCAGCGAGCCCTTCTTTTCCTTATTGCGCATGGATTCCACCAGCTCCAGATTGCGGCGGGTGCTGGTATCGATCTCCATGGCCTGGCCATCGGTATACACGGTAATCTCCTTAACGAAGGAGTCAGCGCATTTTTGCGTTTCACGAATATAGGCCAGCAGCGCGCCCACGGCGCGCAGGGCGGTCACGTCGGTCAGACGCTCACCATAGCCGCCGCCCTGCCCCTCGATCAGCATGCGGGCAGAAAGCTCGTCAAACAGGTCGGCGCGGTTGTCGGTCAGCAGGGTCTCAAGGCGCGAGGAAAGAAAGCCGGTGATCTCCGGGCAGGTGGCGCGAGAAACGTTTAAGATCACCTCGCGCGGGGCGTAAATGCCCAGCTCGTTTTCAAGGCGCGAAAGAATGTCGTTCCCCTCCAGCACCGTGACCATGATCTGGCCGGTGGAAATATCGGCAAAGCCAACGCCTACGCCATGATCGGCATAGCACAGGGCGGCCAGGTAATTGTTCTGCGTGTCGGACAGCAGGCTGCCATCGGTGATCGTACCGGGCGTGACCACACGCACGATCTCACGCCGAACAAGGCCCTTGGCCTGGGCGGGGTCCTCGGTCTGCTCGCATACGGCAACCTTGTGCCCACGCTCAACCAGCTTGCCAATATACAGATCGGCCTTATGAAAGGGCACGCCGCACATGGCGGCGCGGCGCTCGCCGCCGCAATCGCGCCCTGTGAGCGTCAGCTCCAGCTCGCGCGAGACGGTGACGGCATCCGAAAAGAACATTTCAAAAAAATCACCGAGGCGGTACATCAGAATATAATCGGCATACTGCGCCTTGATATCCAGATACTGCTGCATCATCGGTGTGACCACAGCTAAGGTAGAGGCATCTGTGACCAATTCAGCCATTGATTTTTTCTCCGTTTCGGGTTAGATTAGTGGCAGCCGGCGCAGGTAGAGCAATCGTGCGTGCAGGAGGAGGGCTGTACGCCAAAGGCGTAGAAGGAGATGGTTTCGTTGATGCGCTTCATCAGGTCGTTAACTGCCTGCTGCGCGGCGGCAAAGCGGGTATAATTCTCATTACCGTTGATCTCTCGTGCCAGCTCGTCCATCTTGGCCTTCAGGCTCTCGATCACGTCCTTATCCTGCATCGCCAGATCCTTGTTGAATTCCTCGGCAAGGCAGGTGCGGTCGGTGTTGTATTCGTTCATCTTAGCAGTCAGCGCCTCGTCTGCCTCAAAGGCGGCCTTGGCCGCATCATAGGCAAGAAGCACCTCGTCGTTTTTAATGCCCTCTCCCAGGGCCTTTGCAAGCTCAATAACAGTCATAATATATATTTCCTTTCTTTTTTCAAAATTTTATTCTGCAATAACGCCGTGCAGGGCGTAGGGGTCGGCACGCTCGATCCTCACAAGCACAAATTGCCCGATCGCATCGCCCTCTGCCGGGTAATGCACCAACTTGCCAGAGGCGGTGCGGCCGCTGTACATCGTACGGTCGCCACGGCTGATCGAATCGGTCAGCACGCGCTCGGTCTTACCCTCATAGCGGCGGTTGGCCGCCAGCGCGATCTCATCCTGCAGGGCAAGCAAGCGGGCAAAGCGCTCACTCTTTACCTCGTCAGGTACAAAGCTCTCTTCCCTTTCCGCGGCGGGGGTACCGCTGCGCGGCGAATAGAGGAAGGAATAGACCATATCAAAGCGCACGCGGCGCAAAGCATCCAGCGTAGCGGCAAAATCCTCCTCCGTTTCACCGGGGAAGCCTACGATGATATCCGAGGTAAGCGTGATATCCGGCATGGCGGCACGCAGTTTGTCTACAATGCCGAGGTAGTGCGCCACGGTATAGCGGCGGTTCATGGCGGAAAGAATACGGTCGCTGCCCGATTGCAGCGGCAGGTGAAAGTGCGGTGCCATGCGGTGTGGGTATTTGGCCATCACCTCGATCAGCCGGTCAGAAACGTCTTTCGGGTGGCTGGTCATAAAGCGAAGCAGAAAATCGCCGGGAATCTCGCACAGGCGCGCAAGCAGGCCGGCAAAATCACAATCGCTTTTGTAGGAATTGACGTTTTGCCCCAGCAGGGTGATATCGCGGCAGCCGGATGCTACCAGGTCCCGCACCTCGGCGATCACGCGCTCGCTTTCGCGGCTGCGCTCTCGCCCTCGCACGTAGGGCACGATGCAATAGGTGCAGAAATTGTTGCAGCCGTACATGATGCTCACGTAGGCGCGGTGCGGGTGCGTGCGGGTGATCGGCACGCCCTCGGCGGCCTCACCATCATCATCCCCTAAAAAGAAGCGGCGGCGGTGCTCCTCCATCACGCGGCAAAGCGCCACGGGCAAGAGGTGAAGTGAGGTTGGCTCTAAGGTGAAGGTAACGTAAGGATACCCCTTTTTCAGCTGTTCTACCCGCTTTTGCTGGGCGGTCATGCAGCCGCACACACCCACGATCAGCTCCGGGTTCTTTTCGCGCAGGTGCTTACAGTTGCCGATGATGGAAAGTGCCTTCAGCTCGGCATGCTCACGCACGGCACAGGTGTTCAGCAAAATCAAATCTGCTTGCTCGGCATCGGTGGTGTAGAGATAGCCCATCTCCTCAGCCATGCCGCGTAGCTTTTCGCCGTCTGCCTCGTTTTGCTGGCAGCCAAAGGTCTGTATATACACGTAGCGCTGCTTGCCGTTTTCGGCATCGCGCATGTTTTTTTGCTTTACCTTTTGCAAGCAGCCTTGCAGCTGCTCGTTTTCTTGTATATTCATGCCAATCCTTTCTTACACAGGGGTAAAGGAAAGCCCCGGTGTGGTATAGATCTCGCCGCCCTCGCGAACGAGAAGCATTTCAAATTTACCGCCGGCCTTCTGCCAAAGCTGCAGCGCCCGCTCATAGCCGCCGACAAACAGCGCCGTAGAATAGGCATCTGCCAAGGCACCGTCCTGCGAAACAACGGTAACCGATAGCAGATCGCTTTCGGCCGGGCGGCCGGTCTGCATATCAAAAATGTGGTGGTAACGGTTGCCCTCTTCATCCTCACGGTAGCGCTCGTAGGCGCCGGAGGTAGAGATATAGGCCGTACCGCTGATCGACAAAACGCCAAGCGTACCTCCCTCGTCATGGGGGGAACGAATGGCCACGCGAAAGGCGCTGCCGTCTTTTTTCTCGCCAAAAACGGCCACGTTGCCACCAAGAGAGAGCACACCGCCGCCAACACCCGCTTCGGTAAGCAGGCAGACAAGCTGCTCGGCCAGGTAGCCCTTGGCAATGGCACCAAGATCTAACACCACGCCGGGCATGCGGCTGACTTTACCGTTTGCAAGTGCCACCCCGGTGTAGCCGGTCAAGGGCAAGGCGGCTTCGATCTCCTCTGCCGTAGGCAGCGGGGACGTGCCTGTGATATCGTAAAGGTCAGAAAGAATACCGGCGGTGGGGTCAAAGAGTCCCCCGGTTTCTTCGGCAAGCGAAAGAGATAGGGCGAGCAAGGCCTCTAATTCCGGTGATACGGCAACTGTTTCTGTCCCTTCTGCGTTCAGCATAGCCAACTCGGCGGTCGGGGCGGTACGGGAAAAGACCGTCTCTGCCCGATCAAGCAGCTCTTCACACGCCCGCAGCAGCTCTTCGCCGGTGTGAGTTTCACCATCCGAATAGAGCGTAACGGCCACGTCGGTGCTCATTTTGTTGTAGAACACGGCCGTATGCGTTTGTGGGCCGCAGGAAGAAAGCAGCAGCGTAAGCAGCAAAAGCAATGGAAAAAAACGTAGCTTCATAACAACCTCAAGGGTGGCAGCAGCCTTTCACAGGCGTACAGCAGCGCGCCGCATACCGTGCCAAAGGGCAAGGCAGCCAGCAGCAAAAACGGCAGATAGGAAACAACGGCTATGTCGTAAAGCAGCGCACCGGCTAAAATCTGCCCGACACCGTGCGCCGCCGCGCAGGCAACCGAAAGGCCGATACGCCCAAGGCGCGGTGAGCGGCCAAGCAGCCAGAGTACGGCATACGCCCAAAGCGCACCAAAAAACGCAAACAAAAACGAGGCAGCCGAGCCAAACAGAAGCGCCACCAGCAGCACCCGCAAAAAGGAAACGGCAGCGCCGGACGCACGGCCAACGTGCAAGCAGGCCAGCATAATGGCTACGTTCGGCAGCCCCAGCTTGACCCCCGGCAAAGCAAGCGGCAGGGGCACCAGGCTCTCTACGTAGGAAAGCAGCAGGGCAAGCGCCAGCAG
>JAZQVK010000143.1:0-4109 GCA_045631765.1 Eubacteriales bacterium | reverse complement strand
AAAGAATTTGCAGCGAGGTGAAAACCATGGCAGACAGTCGTTTTACCCCCACCGCCCTGGGGGCCATCCGCCTGGCCCAGGAGAACGCCGCCCGGCTGGGCCACAGCTACGTGGGCAGCGAGCATCTTTTGCTGGCTATGGTAGAGGAGGAGGGCTGCACGGCGGGTGGCCTGCTTGCCGGGCACGGCATCAGCGCCGAGCGGCTGCGCGTGGCGATTTTAGATGCCGCCGGCAGCGGCAGCCCCTACCCCGTCTCGGCCGAGGATATGACGCCGCGCCTGCGCGCGCTGATCGAGCACGCGGCGGCATCTGCCATACAGGCAGGGGCTGTCTATATCGGCAGTGAGCATCTCCTATACGGCATCACCGAGGAAAGCGGCTCGGCCGCCTACAAGCTGCTTGCCTCACAGGGGCTTCCCCCCGGTGAGCTGAAAAACGAGCTGAGCGCCCTGATCCTGCCCGAGAAGAAGAGCAAGCCGGGGGAAGGTGAAAAAAGCACCCTATCCGCCACCCCTACGCTGGCAAGCTACGGCCATGATCTGACAGCCGCCGCCAGGCGCGGCCGGCTGGACCCGGTGATTGGCCGTGAAAGGGAGAGCGAGCGGCTGATCGGCATTCTTTCCCGCCGGCAAAAGAACAACCCCTGCCTGGTAGGCGAGCCGGGCGTTGGCAAGACCGCCGTGGTAGAGGGGCTTGCCCTGCTGCTGGCCGAGGGGAACGTGCCTGCTTCTTTGCAAAGCAAGGTGATCGTTTCGCTGGATCTTGGCTCGATGATCGCCGGGGCCAAATATCGTGGCGAATTTGAGGAGCGGTTAAAAAACGCCATGGCCGAGGCGGTGGCGCACCCGGAAATTATTCTGTTTATCGACGAGCTGCACACCATCGTTGGTGCCGGTGCCGCCGAGGGGGCAGTCGATGCCGCCAACATTATGAAGCCGGCGCTCTCGCGCGGGCAGATTCAGGTCATTGGTGCCACCACCATGACGGAATACCGCCAGCATATCGAAAAGGATGCGGCGCTGGCACGCCGCTTTCAGCCCCTTGTGATCGAGGAGCCGACCGAGGATGAGGCCTTAGAGATCCTGCGTGGGCTATGCCCACGGTATGAGCGGCACCATGGGCTACAGCTTTCTGAGGAGGCCTTGCGCGCGGCGGTATCCCTTTCCCGCCGCTACCTGCCGGATCGCTACCTGCCGGATAAGGCCTTAGATCTTTTGGATGAAACGGCGGCACGCCTGCACATGCAAGCGGAAACACAGCCCGCCGTGCTTGGCGAGCTGCTCCGTCAAATGCAGCAAGCGGAAGAAGAAAAGGAGGCGTGCATCCGGCAGCAGGATTTTGAGGGGGCAGCCACAGCGCGTGATCGCATACGCGCCCTGCGCGCCGAACGCGAGGCGCAGGCCGCCGCCTGGCGTGAGCGCACACGCACCCCCTGCGTCACCCCGGAGGATATTGCCAAAACGCTGACCGCCTGGACGGGGATCCCCACCCAAGCGATCTGCGAGGAGGAAAGCAGCAAGCTGGCCAGGCTGGAGGAGGAGCTGAACCGGCGTGTAATCGGCCAAGGGGAGGCCGTTCATCGATTGGCGGCCGCCATACGGCGCAGCCGCCTTGGCCTGCGCGACCCGCACAGGCCGGTTGGCTCCTTTCTCTTTCTTGGCCCCACCGGGGTGGGGAAAACGGCTCTCTCACTCGCCCTTTCCGAGCTGCTGTTCGGCGAGCGGCAGGCGATGTTTCGCCTGGATATGTCTGAATATATGGAAAAGCACAGTGTTTCGCGCCTGATCGGCGCCCCGCCCGGCTACGTGGGCTACGAGGAGGGGGGCATTTTGACCGAGGCCATTCGCCGCCGCCCCTATTCGGTGCTGCTGTTTGACGAATTAGAAAAGGCGCACCCCGACGTTTTGAATCTGCTGCTGCAGATCTTAGAGGATGGCAGTCTGACCGATTCGCACGGTAAGCGGGCCGATTTTTCAAATGCCGTGATCATTATGACGACCAACGTGGGCGGCAAGGATACCCATCACCTGGGCTTTGGCGGGCAGGAGGCAGAGGATGCCCGCGCACGCCTGCACGAAAGCCTGCGCGCCTACTTCCGCCCGGAATTTCTCAACCGCATTGACGATATTCTTCCCTTTCACCCGCTGGACGAAGGAGCCTGCATTGCCATCGTGCGTCGGCTTTTAGAGGAAAGCGGCGCCCGCGCAGCCGCGGCCGGCATTACGCTGCATTACGGGGATGACGTGCTGGCATTTCTTTCCAAGCGCGGCTATGACCGCGCCTACGGCGCGCGCCCGCTGCGCCGAACGGTGATGACAGAGGTAGAGGATGCCCTGTCTGACCGCCTGCTGACAGGCGCCCTGCAGCGCGGTGACAGCGTGTATTTGCGCGTGGGGGACGGGGCTCTTTGCTTTGATGCATGCCAAGCGGCAAAAGAGGCACCTGCTTTGCAGGATTAAATTCATTCCGCTTCATTTTTGCTCATTTTTTTCGATTTTCATTTCTTTTTATGCATCTTTCCTATTGACAAACGGCATTTTGCCGTATATAATAATAGCATATTCAACTTTGAGGAGAATGAGCTATGGCATTAACAAACGAATACCTTCTCAGCGTCTATGAGCAGACTGAGAAAAGAAACCCCGGTGAAAAGGAATTTTTGCAGACGGTATACGAGGTTTTTGAATCTCTGGAGCCGGTTGCAGAGCGCCGCCCCGATCTGGTAGCGGCAGGCATTTTTGAAAGAATCGTAGAGCCGGAGCGTATGGTGACCTTCCGCGTTCCGTGGGTTGACGATGCAGGCAAGGTGCAGGTAAACCGCGGCTTCCGCGTACAGTTCAACTCGGCTATCGGCCCGTACAAGGGCGGCCTTCGCTTCCACCCCTCGGTAAACGCCTCCATTATTAAGTTCCTCGGCTTTGAGCAGACCTTTAAGAACTCGCTCACCTCGCTGCCCATGGGCGGCGGTAAAGGCGGCTCTGACTTTGACCCGAAGGGTAAGTCTGATGGGGAGGTTATGCGCTTCTGCCAGAGCTTTATGACCGAGCTTGCCAAGTACATCGGCCCGGATACCGACGTTCCGGCCGGTGACATTGGCGTTGGCGCCCGTGAGGTTGGCTATCTCTTTGGCCAGTACAAGAGACTGCAGAATGAGTTTACCGGCGTACTGACCGGCAAGCATATCTCCTCCGGCGGTTCGCTGATCCGCCCTGAGGCAACCGGCTTTGGCGCCGTTTACTATGCACAAGAGGTGCTGAAGTCCTTTGGTGAAGAGGTAAAGGGCAAGACCTTTGCCGTTTCCGGCTTCGGCAACGTAGCATGGGGCACCGTTATGAAGATCACCGAGCTGGGCGGCAAGGTTGTTACCCTCTCCGGCCCGGACGGCTACGTTTACGATAAGGATGGCGTTTGCACCGAGGAAAAGATCAACTTTATGCTGGAGATGCGCAACTCCTGCCGCAACCGTGTAGAGGATTATGCCGATAAGTTCGGCGTTCCCTTCTTCGCAGGCAAGAAGCCGTGGTGCGAAAAGGTTGACGTGATCATGCCCTGCGCTACCCAGAACGAGGTAGACGTAGAGGATGCCAAGATGATCGTTGCCAACGGTGTGAAGTACTACATTGAGGTTTCGAACATGCCTACCACCAACGAGGCCATGGCATACCTGAAGGCAGAGGGGCTTGTCGTTGCCCCCTCGAAGGCTGTAAACGCCGGCGGCGTTGCCGTTTCCGGCCTGGAAATGTCTCAGAATTCGATGCGCTACAGCTGGACGGCCGAGGAGGTTGACGAGAAGCTGAAGATGATCATGAAGAACATCTATAGCAGCTCTGTCAAGGCCGCTAAGGAATACGGCATGGAGGGTGACCTGGTAGCCGGCGCTAATATCGCGGGCTTCTTGAAGGTGGCCGAGGCCATGAAGTGGCAGGGCATCTGCTACTGATCCCAAATACACACGACAAGCAAAAAATCCCGAATCTTCGGGGTTTTTTGTTTTTCCGCACAAGAAAATCCCCGTGTGGTATAGACAAAACCGAAAATGCGTGTTATAATATGAGGTAATTATGAGAGAAAGGGCAGAAGTATGAAGATCGAATGCTACGGCGGCTACG
>JAZQVK010000142.1:0-2918 GCA_045631765.1 Eubacteriales bacterium | reverse complement strand
AAAGCATTTCACTTTCCGATCGGGAGAAAAAATGCTAAAAGCAACGCAAAAGCACTTATGACAGACGATTTTTATCGTTCATCATAAGTGCTTTTTTGCTATTCTGTTAAACTGCGTTATCGGGCATCAACATAAGCGTTCTCCACCCTTTTATATCGAAGCATTACTTCATGGGGATAAATACTGTGTATTCGTCCTTTGTCGGATCGTTTCCACCGGCAGAGGCAAAGTCTACCAGGTGCAGCCCATCGGTGACGAAGTGCACAAGTGACGTGCCGCCTGCTTCTGCCGCGGCGATGGATGCATCCGCATCAGCCTCACGCCACAGCTCACAGTCGTAGTGCGTGTCAGCCGCCAGCAGAAGCGGGCCGTAGGTGTAGGAAAGATAGGGCTTGCCTTCTATTTCATGCTGTTCCTTGACAAGCGGCATGGTCATATCTAGGCATACGGTATAGTTACCCTGCGGCAGCGCAACGGTCAAAAAGCCATCGTCGGTCATGTAGCCGGTGCCGCCGGTGATCTCCCATTCCCGGCACCAGGCCGGAATACGAAGCTTGAGCTGCTTTTCACCGCCTCGATTGCTCACCGCAAAGCTGACTCTGCCGCTCACTGGGTAGGCCGTTTCCTGCTTGACGGTCAGGCCGTCTGCCTTAAAGACCGACGGGCAGTATACCAGCGGTATCAGGCAGCCATTCTCATAGTGGTACAAATACTCCTTTAGATAGGAAAAGAGTGTAAAGCCACGGTAGCGGCAGCACTGGTAGGCACCGTCATCAGTGCGGTAGATCTTTCTGCCGTAGTTGCCCTGGTAGTAGGCCAGGTCGCGTCCGCTCTTTTCCAGCGATCCGATCATATGGTTAAAGAGCGTTTTCTCTAAGGCATCCAGGTAAACGGGCTTCTTGTCGGCATAGAACAGGGCAAGCGAAAGCTCGCACCAGCCAACCGCCACACAGGTTTCGTTTGGCTTTTCTTCGGTGGGCATTAGACGGGCGGCATTGCCGCCCTCGGTCCATTTTTCACGGATCGTACCGTTGCCGGTGTTGCGGATCTGGCTCTCCCATATTTCCTGCCAGTAGCGCCGCGCGGCATCAATGGCTTGGCCGTTGCACGTCATCATACCGTATTGCAGAATGCCTAAGTAGACCACCAGCATCTCGATCCCTTTTTTCGAGCGCAGATCAAAAATGCTGCCAAAGGAGAGCAAGGGCATATCGGTCGTTTCACAATGCGCCAGCACACGGGTGATAAATTGCAGATAGCGCTCATCCCCCGTGGCGCGATAGATGCGCCCCATGGCATACAGGCAGGAGATGTTTTGGCTGCCCATGTTGCTCGCCTCTAAAATATCCGGGTCGGCTGGGTCGGCGTATGCCGAGAGAACGTAGTCTGCCGCCTTCTTGGCAAGCGTGAGAATGCTCTCGTCCCCGGTGGCCTCGTACATGCGCACAAGCCCGTACAGGGTAAAGCCGTGGTTCCAGAAGGAGAAGGCGACCAGCTCCTTGCCCGGCGCCAAACAGCCAAGGTAGCCGTCCTCACGCTGATTTTGGCGAATGCTCTCAATGACCGCCATGCCCTTTTGCAGGGCACGCTCGTCGCCCTCGCTTTCATAATAATAGGCGCACAGATCCATAAATTTGCCGGTAAACTCCGGCTCGGCGTACGCCTCGGTAAACACGCCGGCGTAAACGGCTGCGTGCTTTTTTTCATCAATTCGTTCGTAGAAGTTTTTTCGTACCTTCTCAAAGCATTCGTGCAGAATGCCGGGGGAAAGCTGTACCTGCTTGCTTAGCATAAAGCGGCCACTCCTTGTATGAATGATCTACCAATATTGTACTGAATTTTGTGAAATTTCGCAATATCAAAATGCCACTTTCTTTTTGAAAAATATGATATTATCTTGACTTTTGGTATCACATGTAGTAGAATAGCATGGAAAAAGAGCGAGGGGAGAGACCTATGCAAAGTAACACGCTATATCTGGTACGCATGGATGCCATGCGCAAAAGCACCGGCACCGTAGACGGGATGATCGCCGACTATCTGCTCTCTCACCCCAGGCAGATCAACCGCTTAACGGTTTGGTCTCTTGCAGAGGAAACGCATACCAGCTACGCCAGCGTTTGTCGCTTTTTCAAGAAGCTGGGGCTTTGCGGCTTCCGGGAATTCAAAAAGCTGTTTCCGGGCTCCCAAAAGTCAGAGGGGCTGACCAACGAGGCCTTAGAATTTCATATCGAAGCAGATACGCCCGCCTCGCTTGAGGAGATCAGCAAGCGGATCTGCGATTATTCCGCCAGCGTGATCGGCAGCCTGCCGCGCCTTTTGAAGAGAAAGGAGATCGAGCGTGTGATCAGCCTGATGGAAAGCGCCGAGCAGGTGCATTTTGTGGGTCTTGGCACCTCGGCCGTCACAGCGCAGTATGCCTATACCAAGTTCTTTCGCCTGAAGAACGTTTGCTCGTTCGAGCGGGATATCATTCTTTCTAAAATGAAGGTCGCACAGATGCGAGAGGGGAGCCTGCTGTTCGCCATTTCCTCCTCCGGCCGCACGAAAAGCATTTTAGAGGTGGCGCGTATCGCGCGGCAAAACGGTGCCACCGTGATCGCCATCTGCGATTTTGAAAATTCCCCCCTCACCGCCACGGCCGACATCAGCATCTGCACCACGGTGCGTGATTCCAATAAGTATATTGATACCGATTTTCCGCACATCCAAGGGCAGATCACGATTGTGGATATCCTGTATGCCTATATGTACCATAAGACCCCGGCCTTTTCCTCGCGCAGGATCAAGGAGACGAAGGACGCTGTAACGGTAGATAAGATCCGATAACAAAAAAAGAGGCAGAAGCCTGTTTTTTTTTATTCTCTTTCAAACCCTTAAAATCTGGTGCCTTTAAAGGTCAGTCTTTCCCGGGCTCC
>JAZQVK010000141.1:0-4379 GCA_045631765.1 Eubacteriales bacterium | reverse complement strand
TGGGGGAGGTGTCGCGGCACCGCCAGGTGGCGTGACGGAGAGGGCCTTGTAGGGGCCGACTCTCGCTGCGGCTCGTGCGGCGGGAGCAATTCTCGCTGCGGCTCGGTCACCTCGCGGCTTTGACAGGGACCCCCAAAACGTGCAATGCACGTTTCGGGGAACCCCTTTGACAGCCCACCGGGCTGTCATTCACTACCGCTCGGCCGCTTCGCTTCGCTGCGCTACCCCGCCCTACGGTGGCGGGTGCGGCCGTTTCTCGTGGGGCGGCGAGACAAATACCGGCGGCCTGCTGGCAGGCCGCCGGTGGAGCTTATTCCTTTTCTACGCGAAGCACGACAGGCAGCATGGTGAATTTACACCATTTTTCCAGCATGCGGTGCGTAAACTGTAGCATCTGCCCCTTCTCTAAGTAGACCTCAAAGCCCTCAAGGGCCTGCTCGATCTCTTGCATGGTGGTGCTTGTGGTGATGCGGTAATAGTTGCTTTCGTCGTTATAATCACCCGTGCCGTTTGCCGGCCAGACGATCTGCCCGTCTACGGCCATGGCGTACAGGCCATCGTAGGCGCCATCACCCGAGGGAGCCAAGAAGCTGCCGCAAAGAACGCGGTAATAGCCGCTTTCCGGCGCGGTGAAGCCGATGACGACGTTATTGTCCGGGGAGGAGGAGTAGGCATAGCCGTTCGTCATCCACAAGCCACCCTCTCGGCGGCCGCCCCACAGGTGATTGAGCGTATTACAGATCCACCCCTCTTTAATAAAGGTGGTGTAGGGCGAGAAGCCCGTGCCCGTGGTACGTTTAACGAAGCCTACCTGCCAGTTGCCGTGGTGGATAACCCTGTTTTGACCGTCCCAGGTGGGCAGATTGATCCGGAAGCTGTCTGCCCCCTTGCTCAGCATCAGATCAGGCGCCAGCTCTGTCACGTCGGCACCGCTGACCTCATCGTACATGAAGGCAGAGAGGAACTGCGATACCTCAGGGCAATTGGGCGAATAGGTATTGTCCTCGATGACCACGCCGCGCACGGCGTTGAGGCGGATAGAGGGCTCGGCATCGGCCGGGTCATTGCGGCGCAGGCCGAAATCGTTATCCTTGATCAGCAGGTCGGCTGCCCCCTCTACGGCCAGCGCATAGGGGGTAGAGCGGTTTTCTACCTTGTTGCCGATGATCTCAAAGCCGCGCTGGATCATGGTCTTTTCATCGACGGTGCGGGTCAGACCCATGACGTAGATGGGCGTGTTCTTGATATGGTCACCGTAGTGGCCGTTGTTTTCCATGTAGTTATTGAGAACCTTGACGTTGCTGGCAATGCCGGATTCGCCCCAGCTGACGTCGTGCCAGAGCAGCACCGCCGCCATGCCCGAGCCGGTAAGCGTGCAGTTTTTGACCACGCCGTTTGAGGCTTGCAGCAACAGGCAGCGCGAGCGCATATCGCGGACGAGGCAGTTATCGAACAAAAAGCCGTTTGAGGAGCGGGAGTGGTTATCCACCGCCACGTAGAGCTCGTAGGGCGAGCAGCCGTCAAGATCGACCTCCTCCAGCGCCGTGAAGTCTACGGCCGCCTTGTCGATCACCACGGAATAAAAGGTCTCCTCAGCGTCAAAGCTGTTTGTCTTCTTGCCCTCGGTCTTGGTGACCGAAAGCGCCGGGGTATCGGCACATACCAGGCGCCCCTTGGTGGTGTACATATACACCAGCTCGCCCTCAGAGAAGGCGTGGCAGTTGCTGTTGCCGTAGCCCTTGTTGCCAAGGCCGTAGGAAACGGCGGATACGTGGCTCTTATAGATCAGCTTGATGGTGCCGTTGCCCAGGTCCTCCCACCCTGCCATACGGCCGTGGCCGGAGCACTGGTTGGTGCCATCGTCACACATGGTCTCAAAGAGGCAGGAAACGGCCTGCATGCCCTGCTCGTTTTTCGAGGAGTGGGTCGCGTCGATCGAGGACATACGGTGCGGCGAGCTGCGGAAGCGGCCGAGCTCGTCGATCAGGACGCCAAAATCCACGCCGTACTGCTCCTCAAGCGCGCGGTAGCGGTTATATTCCTCCTCGCTGATGATGCGACGTGGGGCGGTGGTGACCCAGGCGCGCAAAAGCGAGAGACCGGCGCCGGTCAGGTAACCATCGTTAAAGGCGAAGCCACCCGAGCCGTAGACGGTGATATCCTCCATCACGGGAGACTCGCTGTTCGTTACCTGAATGGCCTGCGCGCCCTGGCCGCCGCGGCAGGTGATGCTATCGCCTACCTTGATCATCCCGAAGGTGGAGGCGGAAAGCTGCATGTTGATGATACCGGTGGCCTCGTTATAGCTAAGGATCTTTTGAAAGCTCATATCGGCATACGGCTCGTTGTGGCCGGGGCGGTAGCCGTAGATGCCGCCCGAGAGGCCGGTGAAGCTGTAGTATTTAGAATCCGTCCAGTCCTTGATCATGCCGGCACCGGCGATCAGCTGGATGGTGTTATCAGCCGCATTCTTCGAGACCACGATGGTATTGCCGGAGGAATTGAAGGTATGGCCAACGGCAAAGCCCTTGACGGTCATGCGGGTGGTTTTGTAAAGATTAAAGAAGCAATCGCTCGCGCTTTCCCGCTCCAGCAGCACGCCATAGCCGTAAATGGTCACGTCGGGCACGCTCGTATCCAAAAAGATGCGGGGGTCCTGGGTATAGGCGCCGGGGGCAAGGATCACGGTCCTGTTGCCGCTTTCGCTCTCCCCCTCAAGATATTTGACCACGCTGCGATTGCTTTCCGGATCACGCTCACGCACGGCCGTTTTGCGCGCCATGCCAACAAAATTCTCTTTATCCACCTTGGGCAAGAGATCCTCGTTGGCACCGACCTCAGCACGGGCCTCTACGTCGGTCAGGCTGTTGCCGCTTTGGTTGGTGGTATCCTTCATATAAACGCCAACGTTGGCGGCAAAGCGATTGTTATTGCCAAGGATATAATCGTTCTTTTGCGAAACGAGGTGGTAGGAAAGGTGATTTTCGGCCACGAAAATACTATGGCTCTCCTCTACCGTAACGCCCATCAGGCGGTTGAGCAGCACGACCGAATTCTTCGCCTGCTTCAGCTCTACCGATACGGGCGTGCCGTAGATATGATTCTCGGCCACGAGCAGGTTGGTGGCGCTTCCCTTCACCGTGCCGCGCAGGGTGGAATACCAGATGCGGGAATCGTCTGCTGCCAGCACCACGCCGCCCGTGGGGGAATTGATCAAGCAGTTTTCGATAAACACGTCAGCCCCGCCGGCCGCCAGGGCTACGCCCTCGGCCACCAGCACGCTATCGTAGATGGTGGCGCTTTCCGCCTGCGCAAGCGCCAGGCCATCGCCGGTAGAAAGGATGCGGCAGCCGGCCACCGTCAGCGCCTCGGTGCCGGCATCCAGCGTGATGCCGCCCACCGTCTCTACCCCGCGCAGGGTAACGGTGCTGGTATTTTCAAAGGTCATAGCCGCGCCACCTGCCACGTTGATCATGGTGATGTTCTCAAAGGTGATGCCGGTGCTGTTTTTGGCCAGAAGCGGCACGGGGGAAAGAATGACGGCACCGTGGCCTATATAGGTACGGTTGGTGGCGCCATCAATCACCACGGGGCCGTCTGCCTCTACCACGCGGTAGAGCTTATTCGTCAAGCGGTCGCTGCGCAGATAATTCAGCAGCTGCTTGGCTGTGATCTCCTCCTCGCCCTCGACCGAGCGGCCAAGGTAGGGGAAGGCCTCCTCGTTCAGCTTAGCGCCGCCCGTAAAGCCCTCGGCATTGGCCACGTAGTCGCCGCCGCCCAGTTCACCGAGCGCGATGGGGGCATAGGCACCCTTTACGTCAGCCGGGATGCCGGAAAGGCCGGTCAAAAGCGTGGGTGTCTCTACGGCCGGCGGGTCCTCCTCGATGGGGGGATTTTCGCCGCCGGGGGTGCTTTCTTCTGCGGCACCGCAGACGGCGCAGGCGCCGTTTTCATAGCGGTGTGCGGCAAGGTCGCCATAGGACTCGCCACATTCGGTGCAGACGGCCTGTGCCGTGCAGGTGGCGCTGCCGCCTGTGTGGGTAGTATGCTCACCCGCCGGGGGTGTATTGTTACCGCCGCAGGCGCACATCGAAAAGGCCAGGCAGAGTGCCAGGAATAAACAGGCATACCGGGTCAACTTCATGGGTTTTTCTCCTTTTTTTAGGGTTTTTCTGTATTATATCATATTTGATAAAGCGACCGCAACCCTTGCGGCGTGAGAAAATTTACCCCCGTTTTTGTGCAGGTTGCACAAAGGTAAAAAAGCGGCAGCCGTGCGGCTGCCCGCCGTAAAGCAGTTTCATATCAAAATCAAAACGGACGAGATTTTTCTCGTCCGTTTTCCACACTTCCTTACCTGCAAGGTATAGTGTGTTATA
>JAZQVK010000140.1:0-7702 GCA_045631765.1 Eubacteriales bacterium | reverse complement strand
GTTTTATAATGATAAGTGGTGGTATATAGAAATGATGCCCGACACTTCCGCAACAGTTGTGTTATAATAAATATCCCCCCGTGGAACGGGGGGTATTTCATTTTCGGGCATAGCCCTACCCGATACTGGCGGCGCACAAGTGCGCTTTTTATTGGCCTGCCAGCCATGCAATTGTTACTTACTACCCATAAATGGGTCCCGTGGGTCGAACATACTTAACTGATCACTTTCTTGATCTCTTTTCAATTGATCTGCTATGTATGTTTTTATTGCTTTTGTGTTCTTCCCCACGGTATCTACGTAATATCCCTTACACCAAAATTCGCGATTTCGGTATGCAAATTTCATGTTCCCCCATTTCTGAAATATTAGCAGAGAGCTCTTCCCCTTCAAATATCCCATAAATCCCGAAACGCTCATTTTGGGCGGGATGCTTACCAGCATATGTATGTGCTCTGGACACACTTCTCCCTCTATTATCTCCACTCCTTTCCATTGACATAATTTACGCATAATTTCTCTTATCTCTATCCGTTTCTCTGCAAAAAATACTTTTCGTCTGTATTTTGGGGCAAACACGATATGGTACTTGCAATTCCAGCTCGTATGTGCTAAACTATTGTTGTCTATGCTAACCTTTTTCATAGATAAATCCTCCAAATATGTTTTTAGTTTTGACTGGCAGGTCAAACTCTATTATAACATATTTGGAGGATTTCCTCTCACCGGCAAAGCCTCTTTTGAACCACGCGACTATCGCGTGGTTTTCGTTTTACAAAAACAGCCGCGCCCAAAGGCGCGGCTGAACATAATTATATGTTTTTAAACAAGGCGAACAACTGCTTATTGATAGTTGTCAAGGAATAGATTAGTCTTATTCATGTTAGATAGTAATACGGATTTTGCATCATCTTTTCTACCTGTGTTTCTTTATGAAAAAGCAACTTAGCAAAGATGCATATCAATTCTTTCGTTCACATCGCAATCCCAATATTATTTTTCAACATCCATACAACAATTATTATCAAAACTGCGAAAAAAAAGAATAAAAGACGATTTCTTAAACTATAATTGCGGTTTTTGTCAGCAGCATAGGAAGGTGAATCCATCGAACAAAACCTATTCTTTCCCTCTATTCCCCTCATCTGTTCCGCAGTAAATTGACGATTGCAATAAGGGCACTGCAATTCTTTCCAATGGAATTTAACATTACCAATATAATAGGTGCCCCTTGCCGCACTAAAGTCATATTTCTTCGCTTCAGGTGATTTCCAATTAACAACATGCGTTACTTTAATAACCTTCAACTCTTTTTGACAATCAGGGCAATAATGTTTTTTACGCAAATATCTCGAATCAGTTGATATGTACTTATGTGCATGTATCATAACTATCTCCTTAAAAAGGCAATGTCAAATTAAAGACCAACCCCCATCCAAACCAACCTAGGCCCTTGTCTTCATCAATTCCTATTATATCGCATTTGCAAGCTTTTTGCAATAGCATCAGCAAATATGCCTTTTTTCGTGTTCTTTTTGTGTTTATTCCGTGATTTTTTCAATTCCCTGCCCTTTGTTCATAATTTATACACCATTCGGGCAGTTTTTGGTGTATAATAGTTATATCATGAACTTCGTGAATAAAATATCAAAATTAACAAATGGAGGTTACACATGGATACGAAGCTGTTGATCGTGGATGACGATCCCAACATTTGCGAAATGCTGCGCCTGCACTTGGAGAACGAGGGCTACAAGGTCAAAACGGCCAACAACGGCGCCGAGGGCGTGAACTTTTTTAAGATCTACGAGCCTGACCTGGTGCTGCTTGACATTATGATGCCCAAAAAGGACGGCTGGCAGGTATGCCGCGAAATTCGCGAGATCTCGCCCAAGCCGGTGATCATGATCACCGCGAAGGGGGACGTATTTGACAAGGTGCTCGGCCTTGAGCTGGGGGCTGACGATTTTATCGTGAAGCCCTTTGATATGAAGGAGCTTTCTGCCCGTATCAAGGCGGTGCTGCGCCGCTACACGGCACACAGCGACCAGGCAGATGAAGAGGTCATTCGCTTTGAAAATATTGAGATCAGCCTGCAGAAGTATGAGCTGAAGCTGCGTGGCAAGCCGATCGACATTCCGCCGAAGGAGTTAGAGCTGCTTTACTTCCTTGCCTCGAACTGCAATCGCGTTTTTACGCGCGACCAGCTGCTGGACAAGGTATGGGGCTTTGACTACTTAGGCGACTCTCGCACCGTAGACGTGCACGTCAAGCGCCTGCGCGAAAAGCTGGAGGGGGTTTCAGACAAGTGGCTGCTAAAGACCGTTTGGGGCGTTGGCTACAAGTTTGAGATCGTGCAATAAGCGTATGAATCACAAGGAAATTGCAAGAGACCTGTTTATCGAGGGCTACAACTGTGCCCAGGCGGTGTTTGCCGCCTTTTGCGACGTGACCGGGCTTGAAAAGGACTATGCCCTGCGCCTTTCCTCCTCCTTTGGCGGCGGCATGGGGCGCATGCGTGAGGTATGCGGCGCCGTTTCCGGCATGTTCATGGTAGCCGGCATTCTGTACGGCTATACCGACCCACTCTCAGACGAGAAAAAGGGTGAGCACTACGAGCTGATTCAATCGCTGGCGGCCAAGTTTAAGGAGCGCACCGGCGGTGACACCATCATCTGCCGTGATCTGCTGTGCATGCTGTCTGCCGAGAAAAAGGCGGCGGCTGACACCGCACCAACGCCCACACCGCGCACGGATGAATTTTACCGCGCGCGACCCTGCCTGCGCTTTGTGGAATGCGCCGCAGAGCTGATGGACGAGCTGATTGCCGAACGCAATCTATAAAAATAGGGAGAGGACGTGAGATCCTCTCCCTATTTTATTACAATTTTTCATACATGAGCAGCTCGTTCTTTTTGATGCGGCGCGCGTTCAGCGCGTAAAGCGCCTCTAATTTGGGGGTATTATACCGCAGCACCATGGTAGGCAGCAGATTCAGCACGAAATTCACCACCGCCACGGGGATCCCCACCCCCGGTGCCCAGGCAAGCGGATATAAAAAGACGATCAAAAAACCAAGGAAGGCACCAACCAGGTGAATGACGACACCGTAATTACATTCCAAAATAAAGCGTGCCACGTATGTATTGCTTTGCGGCTCGTAGACCCGGTTTTTATGGAAGCCGGTGAACTGCCCCAGCTCCGGTATCTTATCCTTCCAGCGCCGCACGCCCAGCGCCTGATACACGTGACATTCCCGGCGAGAGACGAAGAAGATGCGCCGCTCACGCCCAAACCAGCTGGCCGGCAGCCGGCGGATAAAGAAGGCCAACAGGCCGTCTAAGCCGATCACGGCCACCGTGCTGAAGATCACGCCAAGCACCAGCGGCCATACCCCGGCCACCGCCGCCGGGGTAGCAAGCAGCAGATTAGCGCCAACAATGATGGCCATACAAAGTAAGATAATCACACAGTAAAGAAGCATCGTTATGAATAGGAGAGGGGGATACCGTAGACCGCCTCATACGTCTCCTTCCAGCATTTTTCATTTTCCTGCCGCATGGCGGCACAGTTTTCGCGCACGGAAAGGCGTGGGTCCGGCCGGATCAGGGGCAGGATGTGAACGGTCAGCGCCTGAATGGGAAAGCCCGCTTCATCGGTCTGATCGCTATCCTCCATGGTGATAAACATAGGGATCACGGGCACCATGCTCTTGGCGGCAAAGCGGAAGGCCGCCTCCTTGAGCGGGCGGGGCTTTTTATAGTTCCACCACATGCCCTGCTCGGGGTAGATCAAGATCTTTTCGCCACGGGCAAGCAGTTTCTCAACCGCGGCATTCAGCTCGCCCAGCACGCGAAAATGGCTGCCAAGCGGCAGGGTGTTGCAATGGCGAAAGAAATAGCCGTAAAGGCCGGGGAAGGAGGTGTAGTTCCCTTCCCGAATGATCTTATACAGCTCGCGCTTAGGCAGCTCCTTTTCTACCGCCTTAAAGACGGCGTAATTATCAAAGGGGTGAAAATGGTTGCAGGTGATCATAGCGCCGCAATCTGCCTCGCGCACGTGCTCAATGCCGTGCACGGCAGAAATGATGAGCTGCTTGCGGCGGATCATCCTTTCAAAATACGCGTAGGCCACCCGATTGGCCACAAAGGTAGCCACCTTGGTAGAGAGCTTGCTTTGGGTATAATCCACCGTGCCGGGCTGCAGGGGTACGGTGGGCGGGTCGTCCTCGACGTCACGGTCAAAGTAGCCGTTTTTTTCATATTCCGCGATCCGTGCCAGCACGGCCAGGCGGTTTTCATATGCCTTTTGATCCATCACGCACCTCACGCCTGCACGGCCAGCGCCGCGCCACAGACTGGTTGGCAGGCCTGTGCCCTCGCTGCCTCGATTTCTGCCACGGCGGTGGCCACCAGGCGCTCTGCCGCCATTTGATCGCGTATTCTATCTACCGTGCGATAGCCACGCTTGATCTCGCGGATATCATCGGCAAAGGCGCCGGCATCCGCATAGCGCCAAAAGAGCTCGGCGAAGGCAATGTCATCCTCGTGCCAGGGCTTCCAGTTCATTTTATAGTGCAGGATCTTGGCACGCCGCCGGCGGTTGGCCGGTGCGGCGGAAAGATTCCAGCTGCCATCAAAATAATACACGTCATGCCGGCAAAGCACGTTCAGATAATCCTGATCCTGCGCCACGGCAAAGCGGCGCTTGGCAAGCAGGGAAAGAAAGCGCTCCTCCATGTGCACGGCGCGGTATTTCGCCAGGTCGAGCAGCAGGATGCCGGCATTGAAATAGTGCGTGCGCGGCACACCCAGCACCGTCTCTACGTAATCGCCAAACACCGGCTGCATGGCCAGCACGTCATCCGCCACGGCACCGATCAGCTTGCCGCCCAGGTCGGTGTGGTACATACGGGCAATATCCCCGCAAAAGACCAGATCAGAATCGAAATACAGCGCCCGGTCATACTGTGAAAACAGGCTGCCGATAAAAATGCGGTAATAGGTGGCGGCAGAATAATAATCGCGCATGGGCAGGCTGGCGCATACGCGCGCCATCGCCTCGCTGACGTCATCAAAGCTGATGGCGGCATTTTTGGTCAGCTCGGCGCGCAGCTTAGTCTGATTGTCAACCGTAAGGCCGGTGGTGAGAACGTGGATGCGATAAAAGCAGCGGGGGTCGGCATGGGCCAGCATAGAGCGCAACGCTACCCCGAGAAAGGGTGCATAGCGGTCATCCACCGCGAAAAAAACAGGTATGATCTCCGGGCTTGGGTGCTTCATTTCTTTTTCTCCCATCGTGGAAAATTGCCGGACTTACCGACGGTCTTATTATAACCAAACACCAAAAAAAGGTCAAGGGAGCGCATTCTACAAAAAAATCCCCCATTCTCTCAACCGGAGAATGGGGGATTTTTTCAATTCTCCGATTTGGAGAATTGCCTATAACTATTGACTTTTTAACTCGTTTGATGTACAATAAAGGCATGAAGGACGTACACGATATTTTAATTGCCAACCTGATTGCCCTGCGCCATGCGCGCGGGCTCACGCAGCTCGAGCTGGGCGAGCAGGTCAACTATTCCGACAAGACCATCAGCAAATGGGAGAACGGAGATTCCTGCCCCGGTATAGAGGCGGTGCACCGCCTGGCCGGCTTTTACGGCGTGCGCATTGACGATCTTCTCTGCGAGGATTTTGAGGCACAAAGACCGCCAAGCCAAGAGGAGGCGCGGTCAGAAAAGCAGCGCCGCTATAGCAAGCTGGTCATTTCTCTGCTTGCCGTGATGGCCGTATGGGTGATCGCCACCATTCTGTTTATTGCCGCCATGCTGCATGCGGCGCCTGGTGCCTGGCTGTTTTTCATTGATGCCGTTCCCTGCTCCTGCATCACGCTGCTCGTTTTTAATTCCCTATGGGGCAGAAGGCGGATGAACTATCTCATCATCACCATCCTGCTGTGGACGTTGTTGACGGCGATCTATCTACACGTAATGCTGTATCAGCTATGGGTCATCTTTCTGCTCGGCATCCCGGTGCAGATCGCGATCATTCTTTGGTCGCAGTTAAAAAGAAGAAAATAAAACAAAGCAGCGCCCTATCGCGACAGGGCGCTGCTTTGTTTATTCTACGGCAAAGATGTACGGGTAGATCTCCTGCCCGCCATCTACAAAATAGACCTCTAAGTTGGGGTTCTTTTTCTCCAGCTCGCCCTGCAGTAGCTCGGCCTCCTCGCTATCGGCATCCTTACCGCAGAATACGGTGAGCATGTAGCGACCGCCGGCCAGCATGTGTGAAAGCAGCTGGCGTGCTGTTTCGGCACGATCCTTGCAGGAGGCGATCATCTCCTTACCCACAAAGCCGATATAGTCGCCCGTGTGGATGGTAACGCCGTTCAGCTCGGCATCCCGGATCGAGGGAGAAACGAAGCCGGTGGTCACGCCGGCCATAGCAGCGGCGATCGAATCCAAAATTTCCTCTACGCGGTCCAGCGTGAAATCGGCAGCAGAGAGTGCCACGTAGCCGGCGCCAACGTCGCGGCTCTCGATCACGTGCACGGTAGCCTTCTCATACAGCTCGGCTGCCTGGCGTGCCGCCATCAGAATATTGCCGTTATTGGGGAACACGAAGATGTGCTCAGCCGATACGGTCTCAAACGCCTCAAGAAAATCGTTGGTCGAGGGGTTCTGCGTTTGACCACCGTTGACAATCGCATCAGCACCAAACTCGCGGAACAGGCTTTCCATCCCCTCGCCGTTACAAACGGCAACCACGGCATACTTTTTTTGCACCACCGGCACGGCAGCGGCAAAGCGCCCCGGTTCCTCAGCCGGCTCGTTTTTCACCGTCTGCTCGCTGTGCTGTACAGACATATTCTCGATCTTTACGGTCAAAAACTCGCCAAAGCGGCGGCAATGCGCTAACACCTTTTCCGGCGTTTTGGTATGCACGTGAACCTTAACGATGCTATCCGTCTTAAAGGCAACCAGCGAGTCACCCAGGCTCTCTAAATACGGAATGATCTCCTGCATATCGAAATGCTCGATATCCGGCACCTTAGCCGTTTGCAGCTGCAAGAGAAATTCGGTGCAGTAGCCGTAGGTCATTTCGCTATCCGGGCCGAAGGCGGTAAAATCAACCGTGGCGGCAGCACGGCCGGCCTGCGGCAGCGCTGCTGCCTCGATCTCCTCACCGTTCAGCGCGCGGTTAAAGCCGTCAATGATATAGAACAGGCCGGCACCGCCGCTATCCACCACGCCTGCCTCGCGCAGCACATCTAAGATCTGCGGTGTGCGCTGCAGGGAACGGTACATCTCGGCAACCAGGTCGCTGAAATAGCTGTTTACGCTGCTATCCTCACACAGGCGGGCATTGGCGTATTCTACCGCCTCACGCGCTACGGTCAGAATGGTGCCCTCGGTAGGGGTCATGACCGAGGCATAGGCCTGCTGCACGCCCTCTGTCAAAGCACGGCCCACGATGCGGGCATTCGCCTTCTCGCAATTGGCAAGCCCCTTGGCCATGCCGGCAATAAACTGGGAAAGGATAACGCCGGAATTACCCCGCGCGCCCAGCAGCATCCCGCGGGAGAGCACGGCAGCCGTTTCCTGCAGGCTGGCACTTTCGTCCAGCTTATCCAAAGCGGCTACGCCGCTTTCGATGGTCATGCACATATTGTCGCCCGTATCCCCATCCGGAACCGG
>JAZQVK010000139.1:0-3777 GCA_045631765.1 Eubacteriales bacterium | reverse complement strand
TTGAAAAACGGCTCGTGCGTTTTTTGCAGATGCTCGACCGAGGGGGCGTTATGGTCGTAATCCAGCACGAACGCGCGCATATCCATACCGTTGATATAATCGGCCATGGCAAGCTCGCCCCTGGCGCTGCCAGAAAAGCCGAAGTTATAAAAATCCATATCCAGCCAGCGAGAAAGAAGCGCAATGTAGTTGTTGGTATTGTTGCAGCAGCAGCCGCCCTCGGTGATCGAGGAGCCGTAAAAGAGCACCTTGCCATGCCGATAGGGGGTGGGGGCTTCTACGGTCGCGTTGTCCGGGAAGGAGACGGTAACCTCCTCTACCTCCTCGTTGCGCGGCAGCCAAAGGGTGACCTCCTCCATTTCCCCGCTCTTATAAAAGGTCTTTTCGGCCGACAACGTTTCGTAATTGGGCGGGTTGACCAGCCCGAGCAGGCGCGCGCTCTGCCGCTCCCCCACCATGACGTTAATGGCCTGGCAGCTGAATATGCTCATTCCCACGTCCGGCTTTATGCTCTTCAGCTTAAAGGAAACGGTAAATTCTGCCGCATCGGTACGAAAGCCGATGCGCGCGCCGGGGCACCGGCTGCCAAGCACCTCCATGCTGCCGCCAAGCAGATCACGCAGCTCGGCGGGCAGGCGCTGAAAATTCTGTTTTTCGTAAAAGAACGGAACGCCAAACACCTGAAGCGGTGCGTCCTTGCAGGAATAAACCTTCATGCTTTTCTTTCCTTTCTTTAAAAAAAGAGCGGCAGGTACCGCTCTTTTTTTATTTCATTATTCTTCGCAATCGCAACCGTCGCAGGCTTCACATTCGCCGTCGCAGGTGCAATCAAACTTTTCGCCGCAGGAGGGGCAGATCAGATTTTCGGGATCGAGAGAGTCGTCAAAGCAGACAGCCTCGCCACAGTTCGGGCAGGTGACCTCATAAAAATCGGTCTCCTCCTCGTCTTCATCCTCATCGTCGAAGTCGTCTTCCTCGTCCTCATCCTCGTAAAGATCGTCTTCCACGGCGGCAAGATCATCGTCAATCTCTTCAATATAGCCGCGCAGCTCCTCGCACTCATCCTCCAGATCGCTGATGCTATCAGCCATATCGGAGATCAAGGCCAGCATCTTGGTAATCAGCTTGCCCTCGGGCTTGCTTTCATCTACGTTCAGGCCCTCAGCCAGGCCCTTCAGATAGGCGGCATTCTCGGTCAAAGTCATCATTTTTTACTCCTTCCCGGCGGTAGTGCCGAATTAGAATATGGGTTATGCGCGAGAGAGGTACTCGCCTACGCGGGTATCAACCTTGATCACGTCGCCATTGTTAATAAAGATCGGCACACGGATCTGGGCACCGGTCTCCAGGGTGGCAACCTTGGTCACGTTGGTAGCGGTATCGCCACGAACGCCGGGCTCGGTATCAGAAACCTCAAGCTCAACAAATGTGGGGGGCTCTACGCCGAATACATTGCCCTTGTAGGAAATGATCTTGCAGAGCATCTCTTCCTTCACGAAACGGAAGTTGTCGCCAACCTTATCGTGAGCAATGAGGGTCTCCTCCCAGGTCTCGGTATCCATGAAGTGGTACAGGTCACCATCATCATAGGAATACTGCATTTCCTTTCTCTCGATATACGCGTTCTCAAACTTCTCGGTGGGGTTGAAGGTACGCTCGGTTACAGCACCGGTAATAACATTCTTCATCTTCGTACGAACGAAGGCTGCGCCCTTACCCGGCTTAACGTGCTGGAACTCGATAACCTGCATGACCTGACCATCCATCTCAAAGGTCACGCCATTCTTAAAATCGCCTGCTACTACCATAATTAGCACCTCTCGCGGCAGAGAAAATAATATAGTCGAAAGAGTCACCCCATTTGTCTACCGCGCAAATGGCTCTCCCATTGCAGCGCTGCCAAGGCAAGCGCAAATTCAGCACATATATTGTACTACAATTCTCCCGTTTTTGCAATAGCTACACGAAAAAATCTTTACTTTTTCTTGTTTTTCTTTCTTTTTTTCAAATAAGCCCTGCTGCACGCAGCCAGGCGGCCTTCATGGCACGGGCATCCTGCGACTGCGTGCCGGCCGATTCCGAGATGATGGTGGGGGTCAGCTTGTCCCGCGCGATGGCCGTAGCAAGCGGCTCAAAATCCGGGCCGAAGGTCTCGTCGGCAAAGGTCAAGTGCTTCTTCTCGCCAGCCGCCGTCCACTCGATTTTGGAAAAATGGCAGTGCAGATTGCGCGCCACAGCATCGCCAAGCGTGCTGCCAATCGCATCAAAAACGCGGGTATAATCGCCAGCAGACTGAAAAACACCACCGCAATCGCGGGCGTTCAGATGGCCAAAATCAACCACCGGCACGAAATGCGGATCCAGCTTACACAGCGTGATGACCTCCTCTAACGTGCCAAGCTGGTTCTTCTTTCCCATCGTCTCAAGACCAATGGCGATCTCCGTGTCTCCAATCGAATCCATCAGGCGCAGCAGCGTATCGGCTGCCAGGCGCATGGCTTCTTCTCTGGAGATCTTAGCAGCGCTGCCGGTATGCACCACAATGGTCTCGGCACCCAGCAGGTCGGCCGCCCACAGGCTGTCACGAATATAAACGATGCTTTTGAGGCGTTTTTCGATCTCCACGCCCGAAAGTGAAATGAAGTAGGGCGTGTGAAAGGACATATGCACGCCGGCCGCCAGTGCCGCCTCGCCAATGGCGCGCAGCGTCTCCTCGCCGGCGGCAATGCCGTTGCCGGCCTCGTATTCATAGGCATCCAGCCCGGTATCCATCACCCAGGCAGGGGCATCCTTGGTCGATTTCTTCCCTGCCTTGTAAAATTCCTCGCTATTGCCGCCGGGGCCAAAGAGCGGCTTACCGTTTTCATGAATCATCATGCTCTGTCTCCTTACGTTTGTTTTCCGTGCGCCGGTGGTAGGCGCGCATAAGGGGGCGCTCTAAGAGGCGCTTGAAGCGGGTAAAGGGATCACGCTTATCCCGAATGGGTGGCACGGTGTAGGCACGCATACCAAGGTTTTTGCCGGCCAGCACATCGGTAAACAGCTGGTCACCCATAAAGGCCGCCGCCTCCGGCGGTACGCCCAAATCGCCCAGCGCACGGCGCACGGTGCGGCGCAGGGGCTTATGCGCATCCGGATAGGCCGGCAGGCCAAGAGAACGGTTAAAGAGCGCCACGCGCTCGCGGTGGTTGTTAGAGACCAGCGCCACGCGCACACCGGCCGCGGCCAGCGCGGCAAACCAGGCACAAAGCTCCTCGTCCGGCTCGGCCACCTCGTAAGGGGCCAGCGTATTGTCAATATCCAAAAGCAGCGCGCGTATGCCATCTGCCGCCAAAACGGCAGGCGTTACGTCACGATAGGTGGCAAAATGCCGGTCGGGTATCAAGCGTGAAAGCATAGCGCATCTCCCTTGTTCTTACTATCACCATTTTACCATAAAACAAAAGGAATGGCAAGAAAAATTTGCACATTTTTTGAAAAACATCTTGACAAACAAGAAAGCTTGTGGTATGATATAGAGGTCGAACGGGAGAGGACAATCCGCGGGTGTAGTTCAATGGTAGAATTCCAGCCTTCCAAGCTGGTCGCGTGGGTTCGATTCCCATCACCCGCTCCATATGCGCCTGTAGCTCAGCGGATAGAGTGCCCGGCTACGAACCGGTAGGTCGTAGGTTCGAATCCTGTCAGGCGCGCCATAAAAAACGGAATGGTTTTACCATTCCGTTTTTTATTTTAATGCGCGTTTGGCAGGATTCGAACAAGCCGGTAGTGAATGGC
>JAZQVK010000138.1:0-8765 GCA_045631765.1 Eubacteriales bacterium | reverse complement strand
CGGTGTGACCGGGGCCCTTGGGGGCGATCATGATAACGTTAACGTTCTTGGGGGGCTTGATGCATCCGAAGTGAATGTTGAAGCCGTGAGCGAAAGCAAGGGTCTTGCCCTCGGTAAGATTGGGCTCGATAGACTCCTTGTAGAGCTTTGCCTGCTTCTCATCGTTGATGAGGATCATGATAAGGTCTGCTGCTGCAGCCGCGTCAAAGGCGGTCATAACCTTAAGACCCTGTGCCTCTGCCTTTGCCCAGCTCTTAGAGCCCTTGTAAAGACCGACGATAACGTTTACGCCCGACTCCTTGAGGTTAAGTGCGTGTGCGTGACCCTGAGATCCGTAGCCGATAATCGCAACGGTCTTGCCGCTGAGCTTATCAAGATTGCAATCCTGCTGATAGTAGATGTTTGCCATGATAAATTCCTCCAAAATTTTATGTAGATTTTTTATTTGTTTTTTATTTGTTAAAGAGGGTGTTGCTGCCGCGCTCCAGGGCTACGATGCCCGTGCGGCACATTTCCAAAATGCCAAAGGGAAGCATCAGCTTCACGAAGGCGTCGATCTTGTTCGGGTCACCGGTGATTTCCACGCACAGCTCGCCCGTGGTGTAATCAATCACCTTGGCGCGGTATACCTCTACCGCTGCCAGAATATCGGCACGGGTCTCGGGGCTGTTTTTGACCTTGATCATCATCAGCTCACGCTTGATGGTGTCGCTTTCCTCCAGCACCTCTACCTTTTTTACGTTGTAAAGCTTGCGCATCTGGTTGATCAGCTGCTCTCTGGCATAGCCGTCACCGCTCAGCGAAATGGTGATACGGGAATAGGCAGGCTCCTCGGTCTCGCCTACCGTCAGGGTGTCAATGTTAAAGCCGCGGCGGGTAAACATACTGGTCACGCGCGTCAGCACGCCGAACTTGTTGTCTACGTATACGGCAATCACGAACTTGCTCATGCCTCGTCTCCCCCCTTCTTGACGATGATATCATCAATCGAGCCACCGGGCGGCAGCATCGGCAGCACGAATTCATCGCGGCCGATCAGGGTGTCGATCACCACCGGGCGGCCGGCTGCCAGCGCCTTGTCAAAGGCATCGGCAAATTCCTCGCGCGTTGCGGCGCGGTAGCCGATCGCGCCAAAGGCCTCGGCCAGCTTTACAAAATCGGTCTGTCTGCCCAGCACGGTGTTTGAATAGCGCTTACCAAAGAAAAGCGTTTGCCATTGGCGCACCATGCCCAGCACGCCGTTGTTCATCAGTACGATGATCACGGGAATGTTGTAGGAAACGGCGGTGGCCAGCTCGTTCAGGTTCATGCCAAAGCTGCCGTCACCCGTGATCAGCACGGTGGTATCCCCCGTGGCCACGTAAGAGCCGATGGCGGCGCCAAGACCAAAGCCCATGGTGCCAAGGCCACCGCTGGAAACAAAGCGGCGCGGGCGGTCAAAGCTGGCATACTGGGCAGCCCACATCTGGTGCTGGCCCACGTCGGTGGCGGTGATGGTGCCGGCCGGCTTCTTTGCGTTGATAATATCGAATACAGCCTTGGGCGGCAGCGGGGCCTTTGAGGCAGCCTCTGCCTCGGCCTCAAAGCGAAGCTCGTCCGCCTTAAGCCCGGCAACCAGCTCACCCCATGCCGGGTGCTTGGCTGCGGCACAGCCGGCGGCAATGCGCATAAAGGAATCCTGCACGTCGGCAATGATGCCTAAATCTACCCTTACGTTTTTGTTGATCTCGGCAAAGTCGGGGTCTAACTGAATGATCCTGCTGTTCTTGGCATATTTGGCCACGTTACCGGTGGCGCGGTCGCTAAAGCGAACGCCCACGCCAATGATCAGGTCGGCATCCTTTTGCGCCATTGAGGAGGCGTAATGCCCGTGCATGCCCTGCATGCCAAGAAAACGGGGGTGCCCATCCGGTATGGCCGAAAGACCCATAAAGGTACAGCCGATATAGGCGTCGATCTTTTCAGCAAGCGCTAAGATCTCACGCCCCATGCCCAGGCCGGCGGCACCGCCGCCGATATAGATGTAGGGGCGCTTGGCCTCGGCTATCATGCGAACGGCCTCTTCTATCTCACTGTCATCAGCCTTCGGCAGCGGGATCTTTTCTACCACCGCCTGCACCTCGTATTCGTACTCGGCGACCTGCACGTCCTTCGGCACGTCGATCAGCACCGGGCCGGGGCGGCCGGATTTGGCGATCTGAAAGGCCTCGCGAATGGAGTCTGCCAGGTCGGCTACGTTGTTGATGAAGTAATTATGCTTGGTGATCGGCAGGGTAATGCCGGTAATGTCGATCTCCTGAAAGCTGTCCTTGCCGATCAGGGGGCAGGGCACGTTGCCGGTGATGGCCACCATAGGCACCGAATCCAGCATGGCGGTGGCAATGCCGGTTACCAGGTTGGTGGCACCGGGGCCGGAGGTGGCAATACATACGCCCACCTTGCCCGTAGCGCGAGAGTAGCCGTCTGCCGCGTGAGAGGCACCCTGCTCGTGCGCGGTCAGCACGTGGTTGATGCGGTCGCTGTTTTTATAAAGGGCATCGTAGATGTTCAGCACCTGGCCGCCCGGGTAACCGAAAACGTCGGTCACGCCTTGCTCGATCAGGGTGTTTACGATGATCTCTGCACCTGTCATTTTCATATAGCTTCTTCCTTTACTGCTTACTGCTTGCCGTCCTCACGGAACATGATGTTAAAGGCACTAACCAGCGCCTTGACCGAGGAAACGATGATATCGCTGTCAATACCCGTGCCCCAGTAGGTCTTGCCATTGTGGCGGATGCTGACGTAGGAGGCAGCCTTCGAGCTGGATTTGCCCTCCAGGTCGTGCTCGGTATAGCTTTCCAGCGAATAGTCAAGCCCGGTCACCTGGCGCAGCGCCTCGCCAATGGCATCAAGGCGGCCGTTACCAAAGGAGGAGATTTGCAGCTCCTTGCCGTGGTAGCGGATCACGCTCTCGGCGCGGATGCCGCCGTTTTCATCGGTATATACCGCGCGTACCACGTCTACGAGGTCGTTGATATTGACGAAATCGCGCTTGAAGATCTCGTATACCTCCGCAGGCTGCAGCTCGCGGTGCTCGTGGTCAGAGATGCTCTTGACGTGGTAGCCAAAGGCTTCGCGCATCTTGGGTGGCAGCACGTGCTTGAACTGCGTTTCCAGAATATAGCCGATGCCGCCCTTGCCGGACTGGGAGTTGATGCGGATCACGTCTGCCTCGTACACGCGGCCAATGTCGGTCGGGTCGATGGGTAGATACGGCACGTTCCAGATCTTGTTGCCGTTTTCACGGAACTTCATGCCCTTGGCAATGGCATCCTGGTGCGAGCCACTGAAGGCGGCAAATACCAGCTGGCCGCTATAGGGCTGGCGCTCGTATACGTGCATGCGCGTCACCTTTTCATACACCTCGGTAATGGCGGGCAGATTGGAAAAATCTAAGCCCGGGTCAACGCCCTGTGAATACATATTCAGCGCCAGGGTCACGATATCTACGTTGCCGGTGCGCTCGCCGTTGCCAAACAACGTGCCCTCAATACGGTCGCCACCGGCCAAAAGCCCCATCTCGCTATCTGCCACGGCGCAGCCGCGGTCGTTGTGCGGGTGCAGGGAAATGATCAGGTTTTCACGGTGCAAGAGGTTCTTGCACATATATTCTACCTGGCTGGCGTACACGTGCGGCATCGAATGCGACACGGTGACCGGCAGGTTGATGATCACCTTATCCTCCGGTGTCGGCTCCCAGATCTTGATCACCTCGTTGCAGATCTCGGCAGCGTATTCCGGCTCGGTGCCGGTAAAGCTTTCGGGTGAGTATTCAAACGAGATGTGGCCGCTGGCCTTCTCGCGGTACTGCTTGCACAGCCGCGCGCCAAAGGTGGCAATATCAATGATCTCCTGCTTGTCGCGGCGGAATACCTGCTCTCGCTGGGCAACGGAGGTAGAGTTATACAGGTGCACGATGGCGTGCGGCGCACCCTCGATCGCCTCAAAGGTCTTTGCGATAATGTGCTCGCGCGATTGCGTCAGCACCTGAATGGTCACGTCATCGGGGATCAGCTTGCGCTCGATGATCGTGCGGCAAAATTCATATTCGGTCTCCGAGGCGGCAGGAAAGCCGACCTCGATCTCCTTAAAGCCCACGTCGCACAGCAGCTTGAAGAACTCTAACTTCTCCTCAAGGCTCATCGGTACGATCAGCGCCTGGTTACCGTCACGCAGGTCTACGCTGCACCATACGGGCGGCTTGTCGATCGCGTCACGGTGGATCCAGTCCATGCTTACCCCGCTGGGCGTGAAGTATTGCTTGCTGTACTTATCAAAATTTTTCATGGTCGTTCCTTTCATTTGCTTGCGTGGGGCGCTTCTGAATTAAAAAAAGCCCCTTTACGCAACAGTACATTACTTTTGCATAAAAGAGACGAAGAAATTATACTCCGCGGTACCACTCTTTATTGGTGAAGCCTCACCCACTCATGCCCTGTCTATCAACAAAGCCTCTCAATAACGGGAGAACCCGTCCGAGTCTACTGGGCATACGCCTTTCGGTCGGCAACTCAGGGAGGAGAGAAAGTCACGTTGCATACCGCCTTGCACCACCCGGCGGCTCTCTGCTATGCGCGGTGAATTTAATTCCCATCACAGTCTTTATGTTATTTTACAATAAAAAGCGCGATTTGTCAATAGGGGAATGCAAGTTTTTTTTGAAAAAATTCATTTTTTTATAAAAAGTGGCCGCCCGGTGACGGGCTCCCCTGTGTGCAGGCTTACAGCTTCACGATCCAGTTGTATTTGTCCTCGAGCTTGCCCCACTGAATACCGGTCAGGGTATCGTAGAGCCTCTGTGTGATCTCGCCGATTTTGCCGTTGTTGACAGGATATTCCACATCCTGGTAGCACAGTCGGCCGATGGGGGAGACCACCGCAGCCGTGCCGCAGCCCCATGCCTCCTCCAGCGTGCCGTTCTTCATAGCATCGGTCAGCTCATCGATCGAAAGCAGCCGTTCTGAGACCTCGTAGCCCATGTCACGCAGCACCTCAATGCAGGACATACGTGTGATGCCCGGCAAAATCGAGCCTGTCAGGGCGGGGGTGATGACCTCGCCGTTGATCTTGAACATGACGTTCATCGCGCCTACCTCTTCGATGTACTTGCGCTCAACGCCGTCCAGCCACAGCACCTGGGAATAGCCCTTTTGGTTCGCGCGCTCACCCGCACGGGTAGAGGCAGCGTAGTTGCCGCCGCACTTGGCAAAGCCGGTGCCGCCGCGCACAGCACGCACGTCCTCGCTCTCGATCATAATGCCAACCGGGTTGATGCCCTCGGCATAGTAGCTGCCGCTGGGGGAGGCAATGATCATAAAGGTAGCGTGGTGCGGCATATGCACGCCAAGGCTCTCATCGTTACCAAACATAAACGGGCGCAGGTAAAGCGAGGTGCCAAAGGAATGGGGCACCCACTTTTCTTCCATCTTTACAAAGGTGGTCAGAATGTCCAGCGCCTCCTGCTCGTCGATCAGGGGCAGGCACATTCTCTCAGCCGAGCGGTTCATACGGCGAATATTCTCCATCGGGCGGAAGAGCTGCACGCCACCGTCGGCGCGGCGGTAGGCCTTCAGCCCCTCAAAGATCTCGGCACCGTAGTGCAAAACGGTAGAGGCCGGGTGCAGATCAATGCGCCCAAAGGGAACGATGCGGGCATTCTGCCAGCCCTTGCCGTATTCGTAATCCATCATAAACATATGGTCGGAAAAGACCTTGCCAAAGCCGAGCTTGTCCTCGGGCGGCATGGTCTTGGTGGTGGTGGTTTTGGTAATGGTGATCTCCATATCGTGTCCTCCTCTGTGGTAAAACGCTTGCTTTGATGATTTTTATTATAGTACACCGCCCCCCGTCAAGTCAAGAGATTTTTTGTATATTTATGCGGTTTTTTGGCCTCGGCGGCTAAAAGTATAAATTTTTTTTGAATTTTCGCAAAACCCCTTGACTTTATCACTTTAGTGTGCTAAAATGTCGTGTAAATTCCGTATAAGGGAGAGAAAAAGCATGTATAAAGCGAATGAAGGCGCCGTCGCGCGGCTGTTTGAAACGATCGTAAAATTAGAAACGGTTGAGGAATGTGCCGCCTTTTTTGAGGATATCTGCACCATAAAAGAGGTGCAGGATATTTCCCAGCGCCTACAGGTGGCAGAGATGCTGCACGAGGGCAAGAATTATATAGAGGTCTCTCGCCTGACGGGGGCCAGCACGGCCACCATCTGCCGTGTAAATAAGTGCCTGCTTTACGGCAGCGGCGGCTATCGCACGGCGCTGGCAAAGAGCGAGGAAAGCGAGGGCGAGCAATGATGCCTGCCGCAGGAACGCTGAAATATGACGAAAAGGCCGTTTCCCGCCTGCGGGCGCTGTACGGCCGCTACGGCTACAGCCAGTACCGGATGCGAAAGTTTGAAGAGTACGATCTGTACGTGCGCAACAAAAGCTTTCTGATCTCGGATCATATTATCACCTTTACCGAGCCGAGCGGCAAGCTGATGGCTCTGAAGCCGGACGTAACGCTCTCGATCGTAAAAAACAGCAAGGATACCCCCGGCTACGTGCAGAAGGTATATTATAAGGAAAACGTTTACCGTGTCGACCGGGATAGCGGCTCCTTTAAGGAGATTACCCAGGTGGGGCTTGAATGCGTGGGGGATATTGATACCTACAGCATTTTCGAGGTGCTGCTGCTCGCGTTAGAGAGCCTGCGCGAGATCAGCGATGCCTTCGTGCTGGATATCTCGCACCTCGGTATCGTTTCGGCGGGGCTGGAGGGGGGCGGGGTGGCCGAAGAGCACTGTGCCGCCATTCTGCGCTGCATAGGTGAAAAGAATGCCCACGGCGTGGCGGCGCTTTGCGCGGCTGCCGGCGTTGATGCGGGGCATACGGCAAGCATTGTCAAGCTGGTCACCACCTACGGCGAGCCGCAGCAGGTGCTTTCGGTGTTAGAGGAGCTGCCGCTTTGCGACAGCGGCCGTGCGGCGCTTGGCGAGCTGCGCAGCGTGCTTTCGGCGCTGGAGGGCGAGGCGCCCGCCGGCAGCATCCGCATTGATTTTTCGGTCATCAACGATATGAATTATTATAACGGCATCGTCTTTCGCGGATTTTTGGAGGGCATTCCCTCCGGTATCCTGTCGGGCGGGCAGTATGATAACCTGATGAAAAAAATGGGAAAAAGCTCCGGCGCGATCGGCTTTGCCGTGTATCCCGACCTGTTAGAGAGCCTGAGCATGCCGCAAAAGGAGTACGATATCGACGTGGTTCTTCTGTATGGCGAGGGGTGCGACCTTTCTGCCGTGCGCCGGGCTGTGCGTGCCATCACGGCCGCGGGCAAGAGCGTGATTGCGCAGAAGAGCCTGCCGGGCAAGATCAAGTACAGGCAGCTTTGCCGCCTGACGGAAAGCGGGGTAGAAACAGTTGAAGAGCATGCTTAATATCGCCCTGCCTAAGGGGCGGCTTGGCGAGCGCGTGTACGCCATGTTTGAAAAGGCCGGCTTTGCCTGCCCCTCGATCCGCGAGAATAACCGCAAGCTGATCTTTGAAAATGAGGAGTGCGGTGTTCGTTATTTCTGGGTCAAGCCCTCAGACGTAGCCATTTACGTAGAGCGCGGTGCCGCCAATATCGGCGTAGCCGGTAAGGATATTTTGCTGGAATACCAGCCGGAGGTGTATGAGCTGCTTGACCTGCATACCGGCGTTTGCCGGATGGCAGTGGCGGCCATGGCCGGCTTCCGGGACGACGTGCGCCGCCGCCTGCGCGTGGCAACCAAGTTTGCCGGCATTGCCGAGCAGCATTACGCCTCGCTTGGGCGTGAGATTGATATTATCCATCTCAACGGCTCGATCGAGATCGCACCCATCCTCGGCCTCTCGGACGTGATCGTGGATATCGTAGAAACAGGCACCACCCTGCGGGAAAACAACCTGGAGGTGGTAGAGACCATCGTGGATATCAGCGCACGCCTGATCGCCAACAAGGCCAACTTCAAATTCAAAAACGAGCCCATCGAGCGGTTGGTCGCCAGCCTCTCGGCACAAATAGAGGAGAACCGATAAATGATCAAGATTTTGAAATACGGCGAGGTAGCAAACGCCGATATCTTTGCCCGCGCGGTGCCCACGGTGAACGTAGAGGCCACCGTCAGCGAGATCATTGCCCGCGTGCGGGCAGAGGGGGACAGCGCCCTGCTGGATTACACCAAGCGCTTTGACGGTGCTGAGCTGGATGCCCTGGCCGTTACCCGTGCCGAGATCGACGAGGCCATGGGCCTGGTTGATGGGCGCTTTATCGACATTCTGCGCCGTGCGGCGGCCAACATCCGCAAGTTTCACGAAAAGCAGGTGCGCAACAGCTTTATTATCAATGATGAAAACGGCATCGTGATCGGGCAAAAGGTCATCCCGGTCGATCGGGCAGGCCTTTACGTGCCCGGCGGCACGGCGGCCTATCCCTCTACCGTGCTGATGGATGCCATCCCTGCCAAGATCGCCGGCTGCCGCGAGGTGGTCATGGTCACCCCGCCGGGTAAAAACGGCAAGGTCAACCCCGTGATCCTGGCGGCCGCCGAGATTGCCGGCATTGACCGTATCTTCAAGGTGGGCGGTGCGCAGGCCATCGCCGCGCTGGCCTACGGAACCGAAAGCGTGCCGAAGGTGGATAAGATCGTTGGCCCCGGCAACGCCTTCGTGGCCGAGGCGAAAAAGCAGGTCTTTGGCGCCGTGTCGATTGATAA
>JAZQVK010000137.1:0-2522 GCA_045631765.1 Eubacteriales bacterium | reverse complement strand
CAGCAGTTTGACGGGCTTGGCCGCCGTGCGGTAGAAACGGCCACGGTAGGCGATATCGTTTGCTTCTCCGGCGCGACCGACATCACCATCGGCGATACGCTGACGGCACTCGAATGTGTAGAGCCGCTGCCCTTCGTGAAGGTGTCGGAGCCGACGATGGAAATGACCTTCTCGGTCAACGATAGCCCCTTTGCGGGGAAGGAGGGTAAGTTCGTTACCTCCCGCCAGATCCGAGATCGTTTGTATAAGGAAACGCTGAAGGACGTTTCGCTTCGCGTTTCCGATGGTGACACCACCGATTGCTTCCGCGTGGCCGGGCGCGGTGAGATGCACCTCTCTATCCTGATCGAAAATATGCGCCGTGAGGGCTATGAGATCTGCTGCTCGATGCCGCACGTGCTGTTTAAGAAGATCGACGGCAAGCTGCACGAGCCGATGGAGCGCGTTTCGATCGACGTGCCGGACGAGGCCGTTGGCGCCGTGGTGCAGAAGCTGGGCGCCCGCAAGGGCGAGCTGCTGGAGATGGGCAAGGCCGGCTCGCGCACCAAGATCGAATACCTGATTCCTACCCGCTGCCTGTTTGGCTACCGTAGCGAGTTTATGACCGACACCAAGGGTGAGGGCGTGATGAATACGCTCTTTGACGGCTACCAGCCCTTCAAGGGTGAGGTGACCACCCGTTACACCGGCTCCTTGATCGCCTCTGAGGCAGGCGAAGCCACCTCCTTTGGCCTGTTTAACGCGCAGGATCGCGGTAGCATGTTCATTGGCGTTCAGACCCCGGTCTATGAGGGTATGATCGTTGGTGAATGCCCGAAGCAGGAGGATATTTCGGTAAACGTGTGCAAGAAAAAGCACCTGACCGCCATTCGCTCCAAGGGCGCAGACGAGGCGCTGATCCTGACGCCGCCTATCGTCTTTTCACTCGAGGAGGCGATCGACTACATCGCTGAGGACGAGCTGATCGAGGTGACGCCCAAGTCGATCCGCCTGCGGAAAAAGATCTTAGATACTGCTACTCCCCTGAAGGCGCAGGCAGCCGCCCGCCGCGGTTAAATGGCAAGAAAGCAAGAAAGGAAGCAACCATGAAAACGAAGGGAAGACAGCTGACCACCGTAGACCTGTTTCGCGTGCTGCGCCGTGCGCTTTTGCTGGTCATTGCCTGCGCGCTGCTTGGCGGCGCTGCCGGCTATTATCTCTCCTCTCGCGGGGCAGAGGTGACCTATACGGCCTCCTCCAGCGTGTACGTGCAGGCCTCGACCGTAGATATGGAGGTCGGGCAGACCTCAAACGAAATCGCGCTTGGCCGTGCCTTGGCCCTTTCCTGCCGTGATGCGATCAAAAACGACACTCTTTATAACAACGTAAAGGAATATTTTGCCAAGCGTGCCGATGATGGCTGGCCGGATATTTCTAAGGTGAATAACGATTCCTTTGGTACCATGATCAGCGCCGCTGTAGAGACCAACTCGCAAGAGGTGACGATCACCGTGGTCGCCAAGGATGGCAAGCTGGCCATTCACCTGGCCAACGCGATCGCCGATGAATTAGAGTCATCGGTGGTCGATATTATCGGTGCCTGCCGGGTAGAGCCGAAAAAGTGGGCCTATACGGCCACCCCCGCCTCTACCTTCTCGCTTACGCTGGCCTTTGCCGGCGCGCTGTTTGGCGCCTTTGCCGCCTACGCGCTGATGCTGCTGCTGTACGTGTTTGACCCCCGCGTGCGAGATGCGAAGGAGCTTGTAGAGCAGTATGGCGAGGCCTTGCCCCTGCTTGGCGAGGCAGCTTCTTTTGAAAAGAAAGGGGGGCACCGCGCATGAATATGATCAATCATCATGCAGCCGCACCTTGTCTATTAACGAACGCAGCCACCCCCGCGATGCAAGAGTCCTATAACCGCATCCGCGTCAATCTGCTGGCCCGTGCCGGGCTGGGTAGCGAGCGCGGAACCGGCACCGCCTGCCCGGTGATCGGCGTTACCTCGGTGGTGCGCCACCGCAGCCGCCGGTATCTGGCAGCCAATCTGGCTATCTCGTTTGCCCGCCTGGGTATGCGCGTGCTGCTGGTGGATGCCGATTACCGCAGCGAGGGGCTTGCCCCCCTGCTGGAGGTAGCAGAGGGCGGTGGAATCGCCGCGCGTGCTGCCGGACGCGAGGCCGCACCCGTACAGGCGCTGCTGCCTACGCTGCACGTGCTTGGCCGCGGCCTCTTAGAGGGCAACCCTGCCGATTTTGTTGGCAGCACCGCCTTCTTTGCCGCCATAGAAGGCTTGCGTGACGGCTATGATGCCATTTTCATTTCGCTACCGCCTGTTACCGCTTATGCCGATGCGGCTACTGCCGCGCCTGCGCTTAGTGGTATGGTGCTGGGGGTTACCCCGAGGCATGACCGCCGCCAGAGCGTGACCGAGGCCGTGAACACCCTGCAAAGCGTGGGTGTGCCCCTGTACGGCATGGTTGCCTGTGAAGAATAAAAAATCACCGCAGATCGCTGATCTGCGGTGATTTTTCGTTACATTTCCC
>JAZQVK010000136.1:0-1818 GCA_045631765.1 Eubacteriales bacterium | reverse complement strand
ATACCATTTTCATCGGCGGCGCTTTCCAGCACGCGGCAGGAGGTGGTACCTACCGCTACGATCCGCCCGCCGTCAGCGCGGCGGCGATTGATCTCGGCTGCGACCTCATCGGTGATGAGAAAATGCTCGGCGTGCATCTCATGCTCCTCAATGTTCTCTACCTTTACCGGGCGAAAGGTGCCAAGCCCTACGTGCAGCATGACCTCGGCGTAACCAACTCCCTTTTGACGAATGCGCGCCAGCAGTTCCTCGGTAAAATGTAGGCCAGCCGTTGGCGCGGCAGCAGACCCCTCCTGCTTGGCGTATACGGTCTGATAACTGCTCTTATCCTTCAATTTCTCAGTGATATACGGCGGCAGCGGCACATTACCCACCTGATCCAGCACCTCATAGATATTTGCAAAGGTGCCGGGGTAGGAGAAGCGCACAAGGCGGTTGCCGCTTTCAAGCACCTCGGCAATTTCGGCGCGAAGAAGCCCATCACCAAAGGTAAAGGCTGCGCCCACCCGCGCACGCTTGCCGGGGCGCACCAGCGTTTCCCAGCAGCCATCTGCCCGGGCACGCAGCAAAAGAAGCTCCATCGGTGCCCCCGTCTTTTTCGAAACGCCCAAGAGGCGCGCCGGAATGACCTTTGAGGAATTAACGACCAGCATATCCTCCGGCCGAAGCATATCAATGATCTCGTGAAAAACGTGGTGAGAGACCTTGCCACTCTCCTTGCCAAGGCACATCAGACGACAGCCATCGCGCTGCTCGGCCGGGTGCTGAGCAATCAGCTCCTTTGGCAGGTCATAAGAAAAATCTTCTGTTTTCAGCGCGCAGGCAGCGCGGGAATTTTCAATGGCGGCATTCTCGATCATGGTGCCCCTCCTTCATCCTACTTCATATACTACCGATAGACCATTATACATCAACCTTCAAAATTTTGCAAGTACTATATGAGGTAAATCATGAAACAACCGAAAAGACCCCTTCCCTTTACCGGGGTGGCAACGGCGCTGGCCACCCCCTTTGGCGAAGAGGGGATTGATTACATCGCGCTGGGCAGCATGATCGATTATCAGATCAACCAAGGGATCGACGCCCTGGTGCTTTGCGGCACCACGGGTGAAGCCGCCACCATGGACGAGCGCGAATTCGAGGAAACGGTAGCCTACGGCGTTGCCCGCATTGACCACCGCGTGCCCTGCATCGTTGGCTGTGGCTCGCCGGATACGGCGCGCGCCTCTCGCCGCGCCGCCATAGCGGCCAGGCAGGGGGCAGACGCCATATTGCTGATAACCCCCTACTATAATAAGGGAACCCGCGAAGGCATCCTACAGCATTTTATCAAAGTAGCGGAGGTTGGCCGTCTGCCTACGATTATCTACCACGTTCCCGGCAGAACGGGGGTCAGACTGCCGATAGAGGATCTCTCGCACATTGCTGCCCACCCGCTGATGTGCGGCATCAAGGAGGCCTCAGGCGATATGGAATATTTTGCCGCGCTTGCCGAGCGGCTTGGCGACACCTTAGGCCTCTATACCGGCAACGATGCCCTGCTGTTGCCTTCTCTTTCGCTGGGTGGACAGGGTGTTGTCTCTGTTGTCTCTAATCTTCTGCCGGCTGCAACCTGTGAGATCTGCCGTGATTTTTATGCAGGAAATATTGAAAAAGCCGCCGAGGAGCAGCTGCGCCTGATACCGCTGATACGCCTGCTGTTTGCCGAAACGAACCCCGCCCCCCTGAAGTGTGCGCTGGCGCTGCAGGGGCAATGCGAAAACCGCCTGCGCCTACCAATGGCACCGGTTGAGCCCCTCTTGCAAAAAGCGCTGGCCG
>JAZQVK010000135.1:0-6285 GCA_045631765.1 Eubacteriales bacterium | reverse complement strand
TCGCACCGCTTTTGCGACTGGAGGTGAACGAGGAATGAGCCTATTTTACGAATGTCTATCCGCCTTTGCGGTGGGTGGGCTGCTGTGCGTGGTGGCGCAGCTGCTGATCGACCTGACGCGCCTGACACCGGCGCGCATCCTGGTTGCCTTTGTGGTGGCCGGGGTGGCGCTGGGTGCCGTGGGGCTATACGAGCCGCTTTACCGCTTTGCCGCCTGCGGTGTCAGCGTGCCGCTGCTGGGCTTTGGCGGCGCGCTGGCGCGCGGCGTGCGCGAGGCGGTGCATACCGACGGGCTGCTGGGTGTCCTGACCGGCGGTCTTTCGGCCACGGCTGCCGGCGTAGCGGCCGCCATGGTGCTGGGGCTGCTTGCTGCCCTGCTCTTCAAAAGCCGACCGAAGCGGGCGTAACGATTACTTTGCTCTTGCAGTGCGTGTGGGGATATGCTATAATAGAAAAAAAGCAAATTCCCGCTTAAAGGAGATTGGCCATATGAAGCGACCCTTTCTGCTACGCCTGCTCTGCCTGCTGCTGGTGCTGTGCACCATAGCGCCGCTTGCCGCCTGCCAAGGGGGCGGGGGGCAAACGGATACCCCCACGCCGGGCAACCCGCCCACGGATGACCCTACGCCGGGCGACCCGCCGGTAGACGACCCCACCCCAGGCGACCCGCCGACCGAGGAGCCGGCTACCCCCATCGGCACCGGCGTGACCGGCATACCGACCGGGGTAGCGGATGCCTACGCCCCCATCACGCTTGGTGATCATGAAACGGGGCTGGAGGCGCTTGACCTTTCTGATTTTGACGGGGGCTGCCGGCTGGATGCCTCTGCCTTTCCCGTGCTTGGGCGTGCGGTGAGCGGCGAGGAGACGCTGACCCCCGGCCGCCTGATCAACCACCTGCGTGGTGATAGCCTACAGCCCATGCTGTACCGCCTGCAGGAGGCGGAGGGGCCGGTAATCTTAGAGGGTGCCAGCAACCGCATCTATCAAGGAAACGGTGCCGTGATTCTTTCCGAGGTGCCGCTGGTGATCCGCGCGGGGCACGAGGTCACCCTGACCGACCTGACCTGGATCAACGTGGGGGGCGGCCCTGCCATCTGCCTGGAAAACACCACCCCTGCCCTGCTGCAGGGGGTGGAGGCGGTGGGCGAGAGCGCCCTGCTTGCCTCGGCCGGCACGGCGGCCTTAACGCTGAGCGGCTGCCGTCTGATCGCCACAGGTGACGGCCTGGTGCTGGAGGGCGTAGAAAGCGCCACGGTATACGATACCGCCATTGCGGCCGGCGGCGTTGGTATTTCGGCCGGCGGCAACGATATCTTTATAGAAAACTGTCTGATCAATTCGCCGGATGGTGGCGTGGCCATCACGGCAGACGATTCCCGCCTTTGGTATTCGACCCTGCGCGGCACCGTGTGCGCCACCGGCACCACCAACCTGCTGCTGGCGCAAAACGCGCTTTACGGCCGGGGGGAGACGATTGTGATGCGAGAGGCCTACAATTCGGTGGCGCTGCTGAACCGCGCTGCCGGCATGACGGTAGAAGCAAGCAAGAGCATCTACCTGGCGGAAAACCATCTCGCAGGCAACCTGGTCTCGCGCGAAAGCGATTACGTCTTCGCCAACGGCAACCGCCTGGCGGAGGGCTTTTCGGTCGTGCAGACGAGCACCACCCACCCAAGCGGCGACAACCTGACCGATATCAACGCCCGCGCTGAGGCCGGCGCGAACGAGGCCCTTTTGCCCCAGGTAGACCGCGACCGCTTTGTGGGCATGCCACGCAAGACCCACGTGCGCGAGCGGGATGGCAGCCTGCGCATTGCCACCAAGTATCTACAGGAGGAGACGGCTCGCGCCGATACCGTGATCCTGGCCCCCGGCGCCTACACGCAGGGCTCGGTAATCAAGCTGGGTGACGACCGCGCCGGCGTGACGGTATACGCCTACGGCGTGCTGTTAGAAAAGACCAGCTACGGTGACAACGCCTTCTATTTTGACGGCACAGACCACCTGACAATCAAGGGGGTTTCTACCGGCCATTCTGTCAATTCCTCCGGCCTTGGCGTGGTGGTTGCCAAGCGTGAGGGCAAATACATCGACCTGATGCCGGGCGCCGGCATGATCCGCGACTGGACAGACCCGAACTATTACAGCTTTACGGGACTGACGCAGACCATCTACGGCTACCTGCCAGGCCACCCGGAGCCCTATGCCGATATGGGCACCCAGGGGCAAAGCTATGACCCCGCCACCGGCCTGATCACCCTGCAGGTGAATGCCAGCACCTACGCCATGATCGAAAAGGGGCACACCATCACCTGTCGCGGCGTGGGCAACGCCGCCATGCAGACCATGCAGTCCGACACCCTGACCTTAGAGGACGTGACCATCTTCGGTGCGGCCGGCTTTGCCATTACCGATTCACAAAGCGTAGGCGATGGGCTGCACCTGACCCGCGTGCTGGTGACCCCCGCACCGGCCTTTATCATTGACGAGGAGACCTATACCGACTACCGCGAGGCAGAGGAGCGCTACGGCGTTTCGCTTGGCGTGTATATCGACGGGCAGGGTCGCACGCGCGGCACGCCGATGAAGATGTCTACGGTAGACGCGACCCATTCCGGCAGCTGTAAAAAGGGCATTACCGCCACCTCTTGCCTCTTTGAATCCATGTGCGACGATGGCACCAACCAAAAATCCACCCATGCCCGTATGGCAGGGTGGGAGGATCTGGGCAACGGCACCGTGCGCCTGTACTTCAAGACCAACATTTCGGCCATCAATTACAACATGGGGCGCCTAAACGGCGGCACCTGCGTGCTGTTTCAGAAGGGAGAGATGATCTCGCTCTACCGTACCGACGGGCGGCTCGTATGTACCGATACGCCGGCTCTTTCGGATGCGAAGCGAGAGCGCACCCAGCTGAACGAATTTGGCAGCAGCGAAACGGTATATTCGGTGCTGATGGACAAGGCGGCCATCGACCTTTCGGCCTTAGAGGGGGTAGACCTCAGCCGCTCGCACCCGCTGGTGACCTACGTGGCGGTGGATAACCATTCCTGGGCCTCGACCGATGCCACGTTTGATAACTGCAAGGTGCAAAACGTTCGCTCGCGCGGCCTGCTGGTGCAGGCGCCGGATTGCACCATCAAGCACTGCTCTCTGGTCTCTACCGGCATGGCGGGCATTCTGGTCTCGCATGACGTCAGCTGGGGTGAATCCGGCATGTCCTCCCGCGTGCGCCTGCTTTTCAATCTTTTTGAAAACAACGGCCACTATGACAATGATATCAAAAACACCCCCATTCGCATCTACACCATGACCTCTGCCCATGACGAGCGGTATTTTCTGCACCATGATTTTGAGATCCGCGGCAACCGCTTCGTTGATCGCAACACCACCTACGCGCTATCTATCTCCGGCGTGGACGGCGTTCTGATCCGGGATAACGATTTCGGCACCCGCAAGGGGGTAGAAAATGACAGCGCCGCCCCAGTACGGCTGGAATACGTGCAAAGCGTGTGTGTTGAGGGCAACGTCTTCCCTGCCGACTGCCAGACGGGCGAGCAGCGTGTGCACGCCCGCTATTACAAATGGCTGGCGGGCATCGACGTAGATGGCTACCCAGAGGACGTGCTGCTGACGGGCAGGGTATACGCCTACGCAAGCGAGCTGCCCACCTGGGATGCTTCCGGCAGCGTTACCCACCACGGCCCGTGGCAGATCGGCCACGTGGATCGCACCACCGGCCAGGGCTTTTCGCCCTATACGGTGTATGATCAGAACAACGGCTGGATCAGCCACGGCAGCACCAGCATTTTTGGCGGGCAGGGCAAGGGCGGCTTTTGGATCGGCAATAACCGCGGCTTTGCCGCCTCGGCCAAGAGCAACGTGGTGATCCGCTTTCAGGCGCCCACGGCAGGCACCTACCGCGTGCTGGTGGGCAGCTTCTCTCCCCCACGGGGAGACGGGCCGCACGACGGCCTGTTTGGCATTGCGAGGGGGAACGAGACGGTCTGGCCGGAGCCGAGCGGCAGCTATTCCTCGGCCGGCAGCTATTACCCCATCAGCACCGCCACCACGCTACAGGAGCTGGAGGAGGCGCTCTACATGGTAGAGGTAACGCTGCAAGCGGGCGAAACGCTTGATTTCGTAGCCCGGATGAAGGAGGGCTGGAGCAATTTCTCTATCCTGCCCACGGTGGTGCTGCTGCCGGAGGGGAATGCATAAGAGCGGCGCGGCGGGAGCAATTCTCGCTGCGGCTCGGTCACGCTCGGGGTTTGACAGGGACCCCCAAAACGTGCAATGCACGTTTCGGGGAACCCCTTTGACAGCCCACCGGGCTGTCATTCAAGACCCTCGCGCCGCTACGCTACCCCCGCCCTACGGTAATATGGGCGGCTCGCAGCCTCCCCCTGTGGGGGAGGTGTCGCGGCACCGCCAGGTGGCGTGACGGAGAGGGCCCCATAGCGGCGCGGGAGTGTCTTACAAGCAAAGAAAAAACGCAGGAAAATAGCTTCGGATGCTAAAGGACAGTCAAAAGAGCCGATACGGATTGCTTCCGTATCGGCTCTTTTCCATTGTCTCACGGATTTCAGCGGTGAGCAAGTGTACTTTTTATGTGTTTAGTAATATGCTGTCTTCGACAGCGTGATATTACTCGCCCTGCTCGTAGTGATATTGAAACCTTGCGGTTTCAGTGGTATTCTATTCGCCTAAAAAACTCGCGAAGCGAATACCACTTGGCGAAAGCCAAATATCACTGCGAAGCAATATAACTCGCCGTAGGCGAATAGAGTTGGCGTTGTGTCCTTAGGAACACAACGCCTTTCCTGCGTTTTTTCTGTTTATGCGTTAATCGAGCAGCGCCAGCTCGAAGGCGATCTTGGGAGACGGGTCAAGCGCCACGCACTTAGAGAAGAGCTCCTTGGCGCCGGCTACGTCGCCGTTATACAGCTTGCCGTAGCCCAGCATGCCGTACAGGGTGGCCAGACGGTTAGTGGTGAAGTTGCCCACAAAGCAGTTGTAGAGCGAGCCGACCACACGATGGTACTTGCAGCCCTCCTCCAGCTCACGCTCCCAGGAGAGGATGGCGTCACGCATGATCTTTTGCGCGCGCATCTCCTCGCCGCCCAGGCGCACGGCCATGGCAGAGTAGTACACGAACTCGCCGCCCATGTTCCACATGCCAACGTCCTTCATGCCAGAGAGCTTCTTGATGATGGCCTCGGCCTCCTCGGTCTTGCCAAGCGCCTTCAGCGCGGCAGCCTCGTAGTACTGATACGGCATCATGACGCTCTCGTTCCAGAAGCCGACGTTGAGGTTTTCGGGCATCTTCTGCGAAGCGCGGAAGCTTTCAAGTGCCTCCTCGTACCGCCCCTCCTTCATGGCGCGGCGGCCACGGGCGAAGCAGGCGTACATATACGGCTCGGCGGTGGCGTACTCGGCACCCTCGCCGGGCGAGAAGATATGCGAGCGCATGGCGGCCTCAGCCTGGTCGTACTGGCCGGCGGCGTTGTAGGCACGGGCGATGGTGAGCTGCATCTGGTCGGTGATCTCATCCGGCTTGTTGGCATCGAGGAAGGCGGCGTTTTCGGCAAACGAGCCGCCCAGCTTCTGCATCACGGTAGCCAGCTCGGTCAAGAGGGTCGCATCCTTCGGGTGCAACTCGACCGCGCGGCGCAGCAGCGGCAGCGCCTCGGCTCCGCGTTCGAGATGGTTGAAGTAGCAGAGCGCCAGGTTGCGGTAGGGGATGTAGAACCTCGGCATCAGCTTGATGGTCTTTTCCCACAGCTTAGCAGCGCATTCGTACAGCTGGGAATTGTAGCGCAGGCAGCCGAGCAGGTAGGCGGCAAAGCCATCCTTTTCGTTGGCGCTGAGCGCGCTCTCCAGCACGGTAGCCTCGCAGGCGCGGATGGGGAACATATCCACGATGATATTCTTGGCGGCCAGCGAGCGCTGACGGGCGGCGCGAGCGCCCTCTCCCAGCTGCTCGTAGCAGTAGCCGAGCGTGTAGCGCAGCATGGCATCATTGTCTGCATAGGGCAGCACGCCGTTGATGAGGCTCGCGGTCTCGGCATAGAAGCCGGCATCCATCAGGTCGCCCGCCAGATCCAGCGCGGTCTGCGCGGGGTTGGAATTGAGCGCCTCGTAGAAGGCGGTCTTGCCCTTGCCGGTGATGGTGGCCAGCGCGTATCTTGCGAGATGGTTCAGCGGATCCAGATCCAGCGCGTGGCGGCAAAGGTCGGCCGCGCGGCGGGTTTCGCCATTCTTCCAAAGGGCGAGGGCG